>JBGPMX010000581.1:0-3871 GCA_041487215.1 Planctomycetia bacterium
CCACGTCCGCCGCGTAAACCAGCCGCGCCTCCTGCGTGCCGCGTGCGATGTAGTGCAGCACGCGTTCGCGCGCTTCCTGGTCAATCAACGGGCCGACGAACGAGCGCGGGTCTTCCGCGGGGCCGATGTTAAGGCTGCGGGTCGCCTCGACCAGCCGGTTCAGGAACAGGTCGTGCACGGAGTCGAGCACGATGACGCGGGCGGCGGCCGAGCACTTCTGGCCCTGGTAGCCGAACGCGCTCGCGGTCACGCCGTGGATCGCCTCGTCGAGATCGGCGTCCTCGTCGATCAGGATCGCGTTCTTGCCCCCCATCTCGGCGATGACCCGTTTCACGTGCGTCTGGCCCGGCGGCGTCTCGGCCGCCTCGGCGTTGATCCACAGCCCGACTGCACGCGACCCCGTGAACGCGATGAGGGCCACGTCGGGGTGGCCGACCAGCGTCGGCCCGATCTCCTCGCCGATCCCCGGCAGGTAGTTGACCACGCCGGGAGGCACGCCGGCCTCCTCGAGCGCCTCCATGAGCTTGGCTGCGACGACCGGCGATTGCTCGGCCGGCTTCATCACCGCGGTGTTGCCGGTCACGAGCGCGGCGGCGGTCATGCCGCAGAGGATGCCGAGCGGGAAGTTCCAGGGGGCGATGATCAGCGCCACGCCGCGCGGCTCGTAGAAGTACTCGTTCTGCTCGCCCGGCAAGTCGCGGCGGATCGGTTGGGCGAGGCGGAGCATTTCACGCGCGTAGTACTCGCAGTAGTCGATCGCTTCGGCGACGTCGGCGTCGGCTTCCCGCCATTGCTTGGCGCACTCGCACACCTCCCAGGCGGCGAGCTCATGGCGGCGGCGGCGCAGAATGGCGGCGCTGCGAAACAGGCAGGCGGCACGCTCCTCGGCGCGCGTGTCGCGCCAGGCGGGGAACGCGTGGCGCGCCGCGTCCACCGCCTGGCGCGCGTCCTCGACCCGCGCACGCGACGAGCGGCCGACCACTTGCCGGCGGTGCGACGGGTCCAGCGACTCGATGCAGCCCGGCGTCTCCGTGCGGCGGCCGCCCAGGACCAGCGGGTACACCCGCCCGAACTCGCGCGCAACGCGGTCCAGCCCCCGGCGCATCGCGTCACGCGGCTCCGCCTGGCTGAAGTCGCTGAGCGGCTCGTTGGTGAACCGGTCGGGGGGCGCAAGGCTGGCGGGCCGCGCGGAGGCGCGATCGACGCGGCGGATGCGGTCGAGCGGGTTCATGAGAAGTTGCTCCTCGGGCACGTGCTCGGTGAACGTGGCACGCAGGAACGATTCGTTGGCCGTGTTCTCCAGCAGGCGGCGGACCAGGTACGCCATGCCGGGCAGCAGCTGGCCGAACGGCGTGTACACCCGCACGCGCTGGCCCATCTCGACCAGCGCCCTTTTCTCGGAGTCGGCCATGCCGTAGAGCATCTGGAACTCGAAGCTGCGCGGCGGCAGGCCGAGCAGACGCGCGCACGCCAGGGCGTAGGCGATGCTCCGGATGTTGTGGCTGCCGATGGCGGGGCGCAGCACGCCGTGATGCTCCATGAGGAACCGCGTGAGCGCCTCGAAGTTCGCGTCCGTCTCGGCCTTCTCGGTGAACACCGGCACCGGCCAGCCGCGTTGCGCCGCCATCACCGTCTCGTAGTCCCAGTACGCGCCCTTCACGAGCCGGACCCAGACGGGCGTGCCGCGCTCGGCGGCCCAGTGCGCCAGCCCGGCCAGGTCGTCGGCCGTGGACGGCAGGTACGCCTGGAGGGCGATGCCGACGTCCGGCCAGTCCCGGAACTCCGGCTCGCACAGAATCTCGCGGAAGATCTCGAGCGTGAGGTCCTTGTAGGCGAACTGCTCCATGTCGACGTTGACGAACGCGCCGCGCTGCCGCGCCAGCCGCAGGATCGGCCGCAGCCGCTCCCGCACGCGGCCGCTCGTGTCCACAGGATCGATGGGGTCGAACTGGCTGTACAGGGACGAAAGCTTGAGCGAGACGTTCACGCGCGGCAGCGGGCCGTCGGCCGCGCGGTCGATGAGCGGGACCTCCGGCCAGCGATTCACTTCGCGCGCCATGCCGTCGATCAGCTCGAGGTACGAGCGCTGGTACTCGATCGCCTCGGACGCGGTGCGCACCGCTTCGCCGAGCAGGTCGATGGTGAACCCGAGCGCCGCAGCGCGCATGCGCGCGATGGTGGCGAGCGCCTCGGCCAGGTTGCTCCCCGAGATGATACGGCGTGCCAACCGCGCGGCGTTCGAGCGTGCCAGCGTCGCGACCAGGCGGCCCAGCACGCCGTCCGGGGGGAGATGCTGCATCGCGAAACGAGCCAGGGGCGGCAGCTGGCCGTTCAGCTGCTTCAGGTACTCCCGGAGGTGGCCTGTAATCTGCGCCGGCGAGCGCAGCGTGGGCAGGACGTCGATGAACCGGAACAGCTGGGCCTTGAGCGCGGGGTCCGCCATGCTCCACGCCATCAACCGCTCGTCCCACCACGCGGGGGTAAGCGGCAGCGGCCGGTCCGCCTCAAGCCGCGCAAAGATCTCGCGGCCGATCGTCCGGGTCAAAGCCTCGAGCTCCGAGCGGCTCATAGCTCGGTTGTACCCGGACGCCGCCGTGCTGACGAGACCCTAATCCATCCGGTGGCCTCACCCGACCTGTCGCCCGGCTCCGGGCCGACGTGCGCGGCGGCGGTGATTTTCGGTAAGATGGAAGGTGACGTCGCGAGGAGTGGAGCGGAGGAGATTTGAACTCCCGACCTCTGCAATGCGAATGCAGCGCTCTCCCAGCTGAGCTACCGCCCCGGAACATGCGATGCTACGAATTGGCGGGAGCCCCGTCAACATCGGTAGCACCCCCCAGGAGCCGAGCATGCACCACCACTTGACGTGCGTTTCCCACAACGCCGGCGAGCGGACGCAGAGAATCGCCATCATGCTGTCGCTCGGCGTCGGCGTGCTGCTGGCGTTCGGCAAGTGGGCGGCTTATTCCTTCACCGGCTCCACCGCCATTCTGTCCGACGCGGCGGAGAGCGTCGTGCACATGGTCGCCGTCGCGTTCGCCGCGTACAGCCTCTGGCTCTCCCAGCAGCCGCCCGACGAGACGCACCTCTACGGCCACGAGAAGATCTCGTTCTTCTCGGCGGGCTTCGAGGGCGCGCTCATCGTCCTGACCGGCCTGTTCATCATCTACGAGTCGATCGAGAAGGCAATCACCGGGCCGGAGGTCAGCCGGCTAGACATCGGCACGGCCATCTCGCTCGCCGTGACCGTGATCAACGGAGTACTGGGCTGGTACCTCATCCGCACCGGGCGCCGCCAGCAATCGCTGATCCTGGTCGCGAACGGCAAGCACGTCCTCACCGACTGCTGGACGACCGTGGGAGTCATCATCGGCCTGGTCCTGATCTGGATCACCGGGTGGATGCTGTTCGACCCGTTGGTCGCGACACTGGTGGCGCTGAACATCCTCTGGTCCGGTGCGCAGCTGGTACGGCATTCGTTCCACGGGCTCATGGACGTGCGGGATCCGGCGACCGACCGCACGGTGCGCGATGTGCTCGACCAGTGGGTGACCGAGTCGGGTGCGCGGTACCACGGCCTGCGGCACCGCAGCGCCGGGAACGTGATCTGGGTCGAGGTGCACGTGCTTCTGCCGGGCGAGCAGGACCTCGCGACGGCCCACGCCGTCGTGACGGAGCTCGAGCAGAAGATCCAGCAGGCGTTCGGCCGGCCGAGCGGCGTCGCGGTGCCGAGCGGCGAGGGAGCCGGCACCCGTGTCATCGTCACGACTCACCTCGAACCGATCGAGCAGCACGCCGAGCATCATCCGAGCGAGGGCGTCGAGCACAACGACCCCGCGGTCGGCTCGGCGTCGCATCGGTCGGACGTGGG
>JBGPMX010000582.1:0-3864 GCA_041487215.1 Planctomycetia bacterium
CCATGAACAGGAAGATCACTCGCTTGGCGCGCGGCGCGGAGTGCGGACGGCTAGGGGCCAGCGGGTTGGCGCCCGCCGTCGGCTCGGCCGCCCGCAGCGCCCCATCCGACATGAGCGTGGCGAGGGCCAGCGAGCCCAGCCCGATACTGCAGCGTCCGAAGAAGTGGCGGCGTGTCTCGGCCAAGACGTGGCGCGACTCGGCGTCCTGCGGGGCTATGGTCGGTCGGGGCTGTGTCATGCAAACACCCTCGTCACTCGCGGGTGATGAATTCGTCAAGGTTCAACAGCACACGCGCCAGGGCGACCCAGGCGGCCGTGTCCTCGGGCGATCCGTCGCCGCGTGGCTCTGCCGCTGCGCGCGGCGCGGACTCCGCCGCGGGATCGGCACGCTGTGCTCGCTCGGCTGCCAGGAACCGGGTGAGCTGCGACGCCTCGCCCTCCTGCGGTTCGCGCGCCAGGCAGAGCCGGAACGCGTGGCGAATCCGCTGGTCGTCCGTCACAGGCGCCTCACGTAGCACGCGTGCGGCGAGCGCCTGAGCGATCTCGAAAAAGGCGCGGTCGTTCGCTAGCGTCAGCGCCTGCAGCGGTGTGTTGGATCGCACACGGCGTGTGCAAGTCACGTTGCCGTCCGGCGCGTCGAAGGTGGTCAGAAACGGCTGGGGACTGGAACGCCAGAAGTACGTGTACATGCCGCGCCGGTAGCGGTCCGGACCCTGGACTTCCTTCCAGTACTTGGGCACCTGGGTGAACCGGTAGACCCCCTCCGGCTGCGGGGGGTATACGCCGGGCCCGCCGATTTCCGTCGCGAGCAGTCCGCCTGCGGAGAGAGCGACGTCGCGGATGACCTCGGCCTCGAGACGCAGCCGCGCCTGGCGCCCAAGCAGCTTGTTGTTCGGGTCGACGGCGTGCAGGTCGGCACGGAAGCGCGAGGATTGGCGGTAGCTGGCCGATGTCACGATCAGCCGGTGCATCGCCTTGAGGCTCCAGCCGCGCGCCATGAACTCGGTCGCCAGCCAGTCGAGCAATTCGGGATGGGTTGGCCGCTCGCCCTGGCTGCCGAAATCGTTCTCGGTCGCCACGAGGCCGGCGCCGAAGTGGCGCTGCCAGATCCGGTTTATGGTGACGCGCGCGGTGAGCGGATTGCGCGGGTCGACCAACCACCGCGCCAGATCCAGCCGGTTCGGCGCCGTCCCGGCCGGTTCGAGCGGCGGCAGGGCCGCGGGCACCGCCGGCTCGACGCGTTCGCCGGGTCGGAGAAAGTCACCGCGGAAATGCACGTAGGTCTCTCGCGGCTCGGCGCGCTCGCGCATCACCAACGTCGTCGTGACCGATGCTTTGAGCTGCTCATGAAGCTGCTTGAGCTCGGCCACCCGCGCAGCGACCGGCATGCGCTCGCTGTCCGTTTTGCGGAACTCCGCGGCGATGCGCTTCTGCTCCTCGTCGCTGCGCTCGGCCGGAGCGATTGCCAGGGCCGCGCGCACGTCCGGCGGCAACCGCACCACGTCCCGCGAGGCGTTGGTCACGGACAGCCGCAAGCGGCCGATGCTGTACCGCGCCGCCGCGTGTTGCTGCTCGAGCGTGAAAGTCCAGCGACGCCCGTCCGCCGGCTCCGCGTCGCCCGCCGGAGCGGGAGGGGACGCGGCGAGCACGAAAACCGCGGTCCGGTCGGTGTTGAGTTTCCCATCGGCAGTGTTGATCGCCCAGCCGGTCTGGGGGTTCTTGTCAGCAGCTGCTTCGATGGGATACTTCGCCTGCGAATGGTCGGCGACGGCCTGGGTGATCTCGAGGACCTGCGCGGCCTGCTCCCCGGCCACCGGGTCGCCGCCCGCGCGGACGGAGAATTCGCTGAGGACGAAGTTGCCGTTGGCCGCCAGGCCGGGCCCGCGCCGGGGAAGACTGTCGTCCGTGAGTGCCTCGAGACGCACGGCGGTGATGTCGCCGGGCGGCACACCCGCCACGACCGTGTAGGTGTCCCGCTCGGGGATCGTGCCCGCGACCAGCAGCGATCCGTCGGCCAGCTTACGGATCGTCGCCCCGCCGCGCGAGCGAAACTCGATCGGGTCCAGCACCGTCCACTCGACGTCCCGGCGACCGGTCAGGAGCCGCTCCCAGGCCGCCTGCCGGGTCGCCGAGTTCTCGTCGACCATCGCCAGCCGCTTCTCGGCCTCCGCGATCTCGGCGATGAGCGCGGGCGACTCTTTAGCCTGCTGGCTCGTGGGGACCGAAAGCGTCGGCTCGTCGGCGTTGTTCAGCAGCGCGAACATCTGGTAATACTCGCGCTGGGAGATCGGATCGTACTTGTGATCGTGGCACCGCGCGCAGCCAACCGTAAGCCCGAGGAACACTGCGCCGGTGGTGTTCAAACGGTCGGCGACGGCGTCGATGCGGAACTGCTCCTGGTCCGTACCCCCCTCCTCGTTGCGCAGCGTGTTGCGGTGAAACCCCGTCGCGATCTGCTGGTCGACGGTTGCCCCGGGCAGCATGTCCCCGGCGATCTGGCAGATCGTGAACTGATCAAACGGCAGGTCCCGGTTCAGGGCGTCGATCACCCAGTCGCGGTATTTCCAGATGGAGCGGGCGCCGTCGATCGTATAGCCGTTCGAGTCGGCGTAGCGGGCCAGATCGAGCCAGTGCCGGCCCCAGCGCTCGCCGTAGTGCGGGGAGGCGAGCAGGCGATCGGCCACCCGCTCGTAAGCGTCGGGGCGCGGGTCGTGGACGAATTCATCCACCTCGGTCAGGGAGGGCGGGATGCCGAGCAGGTCCAGGCTGAGGCGCCGGATGAGCGTCGCGCGGTCGGCTTCGGGCGCGGGCCGAAGCCCCGCACGCTCGAGTCGTTCCAGGACGAAGCCGTCGATCGGGTTGCGCACCCAGCCGGAATCGCGTAGCGCCGGTTCGGCCGGCCGGCGCGGTGGCTGGAATGCCCAGTGCGTGCGCGCGTCGTCACGCGGCGCGCCAGCCAGCAGGCAGACGGCGAGGAGGGTGCCAAGCAGCGCAAGGGCCAGAGGTTTCATGGGACTCGGGCGGGGGGAATCTCACGCGTGTTTCGGCGCTTCAGCCGAACAGCGATTCTAGCGGTTTGCCGTCGCGAATGCGATGCGGCGTGCGGCCGAACTCGCCGACGGTGATCACGAGCGTCTCGTCGAGCAAAATGCGAGTTCCGCAGCCGTCACGACCCGCTCGAGTTTCGCGGCGGCACCAGGAATCCCAGGGCGAGCAGGATGATCGCGCCGAGAATGGACAGGATCCATCCGGCCGGGTGGTACGGGTCCGCCCCGAGGTCGAACAGGTAGGCGATCGCGCCGCCCAGAAGCGATCCCGCGATGCCCAGCACGATCGTGCCGACGCAACCCAGCGCGTCCCGCCCCGGGTGCAGCCAGCGGGCAATCCCGCCGGCGATCAGTCCGAACAGTACCCAGCCGATCACGCTCGTAATCATGGTTTTTCTCGCGGGTTCAGGCGTGTGTGGGCCGCAGGGATCCGCATTTCCCATGCATCTGCTGTACCAACCTAGGCCGCCGTGCGGGGCTGGGGAAGTTCGCAAGAAGCGGCCGCCTCGCCCGGCACGGCGACGGGGCTACCCCGCCGAGTCGCCGGCCAGCCCTGCCCGCCACGGCCCGCGGCCGTGCGCGTGACATCGTTTCGGCACGCTGATACACTGGTTTATTCGACGAAACACCCGGGAGATTTTGACATGTCGAGCGAATCTGTCTTGGCTGGCCTCGTTGCCGTGGCGCTCTCGTGGCATGCCCTGCCGGCGGCCGCTCGTGCGGCCGACGCGGGGGTGGTGGTCGATCCGACCGCGGCACGGCTCATGAAGACCTTCAAAGGGCCGCCGGCCGTCGTCTCCTCGGTCGCATACAGCGG
>JBGPMX010000583.1:0-3857 GCA_041487215.1 Planctomycetia bacterium
CCAGCGCGGCGGCGGCCATCATACGCACGCCCGCGGCATGATCGGCGGCGGAAAGTCGCTCGAGCGCGGCGCGGCTCGCGTCGCCGCCGGCCAGTGCCAGGCCGTCGATCGCCGCCTGCCGCAGCGGGCCGCTCGTCGCGGGCGCCGCCGCGAGATCGGCGAGCGACGGCAGCAGCGGCTCGACGCGCCACGCGCCGGCCGCGCGGGCCGCGACGCTCGAGAGCGCGTCGTCGTCGCTGGCGCGCAGGCGAGCCAGCCGGTTGAGATCGGCTCCCTCCGGGCGCACCTTCCGCTGCTGCCAGGCTTGGACCAGAGCCGCCAGGAGATGCACGCGACGCGCGTCCGGTTGCGCCGCATCGCCCAGCGCCGTGCGCGCGACCAGGCCCAGCTCGCCCGGCTCGCCCCGCGCCGCGATCACCGTCAGCACCGCCTGCTCGCGCTCGTCCGGTACCCGGCCGGCGTCCAGCAGCTTCACGAGCGGCGGCACAACGGCGGCGGACCCGACCGCCTCGAGCGCGAACACCTCGTGCCGCGGGTTGCCGCCGAAGTCGAACGTGCCCCGCTGCACCTCGGGCAGCCACTCCAGCTCGAGCTCGCGCAGGGTCAGCCAGAGCGCGAAGTCCAGGAACCGATCCATCGGGCGATCGAGCGCCCGTGCCGCGATGTCCGCCGCGCGGACGGTGTGGATCTTACCGAGTGCCCGCACCGCCTCGAGCCGCACACGCGGGTGATCGTCCGTCGCCTGCACGGCCAGGAGCCCGACCGGATCGGGCAACCGATCCCGCCATTGCGCCAGGACGCGGGTGGCCGCTGCACGCACGCGGTGATCCTTCGAGCGGACGAGAGCGCTCAGCAGCTCCGGGTCGGGTACATCGAGCGACTGGTAGGTCCAGAGCGCCTCGAGCCGATGGTGCTCGCAGCGGTCGTCGCCGAGGTCGAGCCCGCGCAGCCAGGCCGCGAGTGCCGGCAGCACCTCGGCGCCGCGCTCCTTGAGCAGCCGCTTGGCGTGGAGACGCGTCCAGTATTCGGGCGCCTTGAGGGCCTCGAGCAGCGATTCGGTCGGCGCACCGACCAGCCGCGGCCGCTCGACCAGCGGCCGACCCTTCGCCGTCACGCGCCAGATCCGGCCATGCGTGTGGTCCCGGCGCGGGTCGCGGAAGTCCACCTCGCCATGCTGGATGATCGGGTTGTACCAGTCGGCGATATAGATCGCACCGTCCGGACCCATCTTGATATCGACCGGCCGGAACGCCACGTGCTTCGTCTTGATCAGCTCCGTCTCCTCGCGCGACGCGTAGCCCGAGCCGTCCTCGCGGATGACGAAGCGGCAGACCCGGTTGCCGCGGAAGTCGTTGGTGAGGATGTTGCCGCGCCAGTCCTCGGGCAGGTGGCGGCCGCTCAGCACCTCCTCGCCGCAGTGCTTCGGGCTGCCGGGGTTCAGCCCCTTGACGTAGCGCGGAGCGTCCGGGGCCGAGAAGAAGGTCGCGCCGGGGAAGACATAATTGATCCCTTCCCCGTAGGCGCCGTCGGTCGCGAACGACTGGCCCCAGTCGTCAAAGTGATGCCCCCAGGGGTTCACGAAGCCGCGGGCGAACACCTCGAGCCGCATGGATTCGGGCCGGAACTGCCAGATCCCGCCGCCACCGAGCCGCCGCACGCCGTACGGCGTCTCGATGTGGCTGTGGATATAGATGGACTGATTGAAGTAGAGCATGCCGTCCGGTCCCCAGCGCAGCGTGTGCAGGATGTGGTGCGTGTCCTCCGTCCCAAAGCCGGAAAGCACGACACGCCGCGCGTCCGCGCGGCCGTCGCCGTCCGTATCCCGCAGGTGCAAGAGCTCGGTGCTGTTCGCGACGTACACCCCGCCGTCGCCCGGTTCCACGCCGGTGGGAATGAGCAGTCCGTCGGCGAACACGGTCGTCTTATCGGCACGGCCGTCGCCGTCCGTGTCCTCCAAGATCACGACCTTGTCGTTGGCCGTCTGGCCGGGTGGAATCTGCGGATAGACCTCGGAGGTAGCGAGCCAGAGCCGCCCGGCCGCATCCCAGTTCATCTGGATCGGTTTGGCGATGAGCGGGTCGGCCGCGAACAGGTTGACCTCGAACCCCTCGGCGACCTGGAACGACCGGCGCTCGAGTTCCGGATCGGGATCCGGGATGTCGCTGAGGCCGCGCTGCGCGAACGCCGGCCGCGCAACGCCTAGGGCGACCAGGACGACCATCCAGGCCAAGTTCGCGCGGATCACTCGGCCACCTCGCCTTCCCGAGCAAGCTCGTAGGTATGGGGGACGGGAACACGCAGCCGCGCGATCGCCTCCTCCTGTTCGCTCACAAGCGGATCAAATCGAGGGATCTCCGCCGCGTTCTGCCCCTGCTCGTGTTTGCGGAATCCGAAGAGGTACGTCTCGTTCTGGGGACGCCAGCGGTAGAAGTAGAGTCCGTTCTTGGTATGGATGGTTCGGCGCAGCCGCTCGGCCTGATCGAAGTCGGGCCCGCGCATGATCCGCACGCCGCGCTGCCACGCCGCGGCATCGCCGTCGGCGACGCGCTCTCCATCGACACAGAGAACGTACTTGCCGGCGCGCAGCCCGCGCACGCAAAGCACGCGATCCGCGGCAGCGCCCCGCGCGTGCGGCGGCGGCGCGGGCGGAGGCGGCACCGGCAGCACGCGATCGATCAGCTGGAACGAAACCGCATCGGCCGAGCGTCGCAGCATCGATAGCTCGGTGCCCACGGCATGCGGTTCGGTACCCTCGGCCGCCACATCGACCCGCCACGCGCGCGGCGCGAGACCCAAGGCCTGCTCGATGCAAGCGGCCACACGCCAGTAGCCGTACGGGGTGAGATGGATCCCATCATCGGTCAGCCGCTCCGCAGCGGCCCCACGCGCGGTCCTTCCCAGCAGATCGTAGAGATCCACGAACCAGGCGTCCCGGTTCGCCGCGACCCGTCCGATCGCGTCCCGGTACAGCGCAAGCGATCGATTGTGCTCGGTCGGGTCCGGCAGCGGCGCCCCGAGGTCCTCGTGCCGAAGCGGAGCCAGCAGGACGATCCGAGCGTCGCGCTTCGCGATCACGTCCAGCAGCGTGCCGAGTCCCGACACGAAGCGCGGAAGGCCCGGCTCGCCCTGGAATGACTCGTTGAGCCCGTAGCCGACGAAGACCACGGTCGGCTCGAGCGCCTCCAGATGCTCGCGGAGGCGGCGGAATCCCTCGGCCGCCGTATCGAAGCCGGCGCGCGCCTCGCCAAAGACCGTGTCCCCGCTCCAGCCCAGGTTGCGGAACGTGACGCCGCGGTCCGGGTAGCGGCTGACCAGCAGCGTCTCGAGGTAGCCGTAGCGCTGGTCGCGCTCGATGAGCGTGTTGCCGACGAGCGCGACGCAGTCGCCCTCACGCAGCTCGAACCCACGCGGCGCATCCGCGCACGCCGCATGCGCGACGAGCAGGGCCAGGGCGACGCCAAGGGCGATCGCCGCCGGCCGGCGCACTGGAGAGCAAGAACCACGACGAACGGGGCCGATGGGCGGAGTCATGAGCATAGCTAGGTCAGATCCGCGAGGGTTGGGGTGCCATGCCGTGGCACGGCCTCCTAGGCTAGTACTCCGTCACTCTTCGATTGACGGGTGAATACCTGTCATCCTGAGCGGAGCGAGTCTTCGAGCGGAGCGAAGGATCTCGGTTCGAGTTAAGGAGATCCTTCGCAAAGCCTCAGGATGACAGCGCACGGATGTTGCGATGTCAATCCAAGATGGACGGAGTACTAGCCTAACCGGGACCGGACGCGTTCGCGAGTCGTGCGTGGGGCACGCCGACCAAGCCCCCGGCGCCCCGGCGCGGGGGCGCCCCCCCCCGGGCGTCG
>JBGPMX010000584.1:0-3855 GCA_041487215.1 Planctomycetia bacterium
AACGGCGACATGCCGCGCTGAGACGCTTGTGCGTGTTCGCGTGTGGCCCGCCACGGCGTGGCGGTTCTCGGTGAGAGGCCCGGTCACGAATGATTCCAGGCACCCAAGCCAGGCTATGACCTCCCCGATCCTCGACGTCCGCGACCTCACGTTCCATTATCCCGACGGCCGAATGGCGCTGCGCGGCGTATCGTTCGCCATGGCGGCGGGCGAGTCGGTGGCGCTGGTCGGACCGAACGGCGCGGGCAAGTCCACTCTGCTCTTGCACCTGAATGGCATCTTGCCCGGCCGGGCGCAGTACGAGCATCACCACCCTCACTTCGGCAACGGGCACACGCACGCGCACGCGGGCGATCCGCGCATCTGGGTGGACGGCATTGCGGTGGCCGACCCGAATCTGCCCCAGGTCCGCCGCCGTGTCGGGCTTGTGTTCCAGGATCCGGACGACCAGCTGTTCTGTCCGACCGTGCTCGAGGACGTCACGTTCGGCCCGCGCAACCTGGGGCAGAGCCGCAAGGACGCGGCGGCGGTGGCGGATCGCAGCCTGCAAGCCGTGGGCCTGTGCGGATACGAGTCACGCCTGCCGCACCACCTGAGTTTCGGCGAGCGCAAGCGGGTCTGCCTGGCCGGCGTACTGGCCTGCGAGCCGATGCTGCTGGCGCTCGACGAGCCCTCCAGCAACCTCGACCCGCGTGGCCGCCGCCAGTTCATGAACATCCTGCGGGCGCTGCCGGCCGCGAAGCTCATCGCCACGCACGACCTGGAGATGGTGCTCGAGCTCTGCCCGCGCGTCATCCTGCTCGATGAGGGGCGGGTCTGCGCCGACGGACCCGCGGCGCAGGTGCTGGGCGACGAGCCGCTCATCGCTCGCCACGGGCTGGAGGTTCCCCTGAGCATCCGCCTGGGCAAGCGCGGCTAGCCGCATTTCTACCCCGCCATGGAAGTCTGAAGCGCCAGCGAAGGAATGCACCGCCGCCTTCCAATAGAAGCCTGAAGCGCAAGTTTTGATTTGATGTTGCGCTTAGCAGGAGCCCCGCCGGGCTTGCCCCGGCGGAACTGGGCTTTTGCGCTACAAGCGACCTTTCGTGAGATTTATCTTCCTTCTGCTCCGCCGCCGCAGGCGGCGGAGCAGAAAAGTCAGAGAGCCGCCCGCCTCGTAGCGCAAAAGCGTTTCTCCGCCGGGGCAAGCCCGGCGGCGGTTTTGAAAAAGCGCAACACCAAGAAGCGCCAGCGAAGCAGCGAGCCAAGTTTCCTTCGCTTGCGCTTCAGGCTTCCATTCGTCACTTCGTCACGCTGTGTGAAGACGTCCCGGTCTGGTGAGAAATGTGGGTTAGCGGCATCTCGGGCAGCAGCTGGATCAACTGGGGCTTGAGGCGGGCGAGCGCGCGGGCGCGGTGGCTGAGGTGACGCTTCACGAGCAGGCCCAGCTGGCCGAACGTCTTGTGGTACTCGGGGATCACGAAGAGCGGGTCGTACCCGAAGCCGTGGGCTCCGCGCGGTTCCGTGCCGATCACGCCGTGGCAGCGGCCTTCGGACTCGCCGCGCACCCGCCCGGTCGCGTCGGACAGCACCGCGCTGCAGATGTAATAGGCCGTGCGTTTCTCGGCGGGAAGCCCGGCGAGTTCGTCGAGCAGTTTCCGGTTGTTCGATGCGTCGCTCGAGTCCGGGCCGGAATACCGTGCGGACAGGACCCCCGGCCGGCCCCCCAGCGTATCCACCGCCAGCCCGCTGTCCTCGGCCAGCACCCACGCCCCGATGGCTCGTGCGAACTCGGTCGCCTTCTTGCGTGCGTTATCCAGAAACGTCGCGCCGTCCTCGATCACTTCGGGTGCGGTGGGGTAGTCGTCGAGAGTCCGGAGCTCGATGGGCACGCCGGCCAGGTGATCGATGATTTCCTGGGCCTTGTGGCGATTGCGGGTTCCGAGCACGATCCACGCGGAGCGCGCGGGCGGGTTTGCGCTCGCTGTCACGGCGGCTGCTCCCCATCCAGCGGATTAGGGCCCGCGAAAAAATAACTTGACCAATGGACCCACTTGAAAGAGAGAATTCGCCGCGGCCGGAGTGTGGAGTGTGGAGTGTGGAGTGTGGTTCTCGTCGCCCGACCCGATCGGCCATGACGCTCGGCGGATTCTCTCTTTCAAAGCTGGACCGGCCGCGTGAGCCCGCCGGAAATGGAGCAACTGCGGGCGAGCTCCGTCCACGAAGCTCGTTGTCGCTCCGAACTTTTCTTGCACATCCTCACGGCCTTTCGATCGCGCAGTCGCTCCATTGGTAGGTCAATTCGTACAAGTTATTTTTTCGCGGGCCCTTAGCGCTTGGGCACGGCGATCAGGAGGGGCGCCTGGCTGAGCGTGAAGCTACCCACCTTGATGCCGGCCATCTGCTTGCGCACCAGGTCGATCTGCGGGTCCTGCGGCGACGTGAAGCTGCCCACCGTGACGATGCTGGCGTACAGCCCGTGGAAGACGTAAGCGTCAAACCCCTGACGCGCGAGCACCTCGGTAATCTGCTCGGCGTCCTCGCCCGCCTTCTGGAGCGTGCCGTGCTTGCCGAGCTGCTTCTCCTGCTCGGGAGTGACCGCCACGGCGCCGTTGAACTCGAGTACCTTGAGCGTGTAGTCCCCGCGGCAGTTGTACAAGCTCGCCTTACCCGTGTTCATTTTGAGCAAGAGCGGATCCGGTTTCGCGTCCTTGGCTGGCGGCGGGCGGAGCGGGTTGGGGGCGATCCACGCCGTGGTCAGGGCGCCTTCCTCGTAGCGGTACTTCGACGTCGCATCCGCCGGGATGCACTTGGGCCGGATCGCGCGGATTTTGTCGCGCAGCTTGGTCGCCTCCCTGGCCGACTCGGAATCAAAATCGCCGGCCAGGACTGCGGCGTTATCGTACTGCCGCACGCGGCCGCGGAGCGAGACGCCCTGGAGGCCCTGGAGCGATTTGTTCGCCGACTGCACCCACGTGTACGCGGTGATGCCGTGTTCGTCACGCAGCTCCTCGACCAGCTTGTCCGCCATCTCGACGGCTTGCGGCCCGACGAACGATTTGACCACGATCATCCAGGGGCCGTTCTGCTTGCTCAGCGGATAGGCGGTGAGCCCGGTGCTGGACCGGGGGGGAGAAGCGGCGAGCAGTGCCAGCAGGAAAATCGCCGCGGCTGCCGTCTTGCGTGCTCGGAGCATGGTCATGGCCTCGATCCTGTTCCTGCTCGAGTTCCCGGAAGGGGCGAGGATTCTAGCCGAGGCTCGGAAAGGGGTCCAGACGAATCGTCTCAACGCTCGGCGCGCGGCCCGTGCACCACTCACTCCGCCTTCAGCAGCCAGAGCAAGAGCGCTTTCTGGGCGTGCAGGCGGTTGGCCGCCTGCGTAAGGACCACGCGCTGGGGTCCGTCCCGGACGTCGTCGGTGATCTCCTCGCCGCGGTGTGCGGGCAGGCAGTGCATGACCCGCGCGTGGCGGGGTGCCTGGCGGAGCAGGGCGGCGTTGAGCTGAAAGCCGCTGAACGCCTCGCGGCGCCGCTCCGTCTCCGCCTCCTGTCCCATGCTGGTCCAGACGTCCGTGTAGAGCACGTCGGCTGCGCCGACCGCCGCGATCGGATCGTGCGTGATCTCGACCGATCCGTTCCCCCGGCTCTTGTCCAGCCGCTTCAGGAACGACGCCGAGAACTCGTAGCCCTGCGGAGCGGCCAGGATGAAGCGGGCGTCCAGCCGGTGGCAGCCGACCGCGAGCGAGCGGGCCACGTTGTTGCCGTCCCCGACGAAGACGACCGTTCGTCCGCCGACAGCGCCACACACCTCCTGCACGGTCAGCAGGTCCGCCAGCGCCTGACAGGGGTGTGCCAGGTCGGACAGGCCGTTGATCAC
>JBGPMX010000585.1:0-3850 GCA_041487215.1 Planctomycetia bacterium
CGTGATTTCGATCACCGACGGCCAGATCTACCTGCAACCCGACCTGTTCTTCGCGGGACAGCGGCCCGCCATGAACGCGGGCATCTCGGTCTCCCGCGTGGGGGGCGCCGCCCAGGTCAAAGCCATGAAGAAGGTCGCCGGCAGCCTGCGGCTCGACCTGGCCGCCTTCCGCGAGCTCGAGGCGTTCGCGCAGCTCGGCACCGAGCTGGACAAGGGAACTCAGACACAGCTCGACCGCGGCTACCGCATGGTCGAACTGCTCAAGCAGCCGCAGTACCAGCCGTTCACGGTGGTGGACGAGGTCATGAGCCTGTTCGCCGGAGCCGCCGGGTACCTGGACAACATCCCGCGCCCCGACGTCCGCGCATGGGAGGCCGAGTTCCTCCGCTTCATGCGCGAGCAGAAGTCCGAGGTGCGCGAGGCGATCCGCACCACCAAGAAGCTCGACGACGAAACGACCCAGAAGATCCGCGCGGCCATCGAAGAGTTCCAGCGGCAGTACGCCGCACACCTCTCCGCGCGGGCGCAGTGACGGGCCACCCGATCGATCGTCGCTCACGGGCGACGGGAGGTGGCGGCGTCATCCTGAGCGGAGCGAGGTACGAGCGCAGGGCGTCATCCTGAGCGGAGCGAGGTACGAGCGCAGGGCGTCATCCTGAGCGGAGCGAGGTACGAGCGCAGCGAAGGATCTGGGCCGGGACTTCGCAAGATCCTTCGCCAAGCCTCAGGAGGACAGCGGGCCAACACCAAGATGACTGCAGTCCCCAGCGACAAGATGATATAGCAACAGGGCAACAAGGCGACGGACCCGTGGCGTCCGTCCGTCTCCGGACTCTCGACACTCCGCTCTCGACGACCCATGGCCAAAGCCCGAGCGATCGTAAAACGCCGCAAGGCGATCCAGAACATCCGCAAGATCACCCACACGATGGAGCTGATCGCGACCGCTCGTTTCAAGAAGGCCATGGACCGTGCGTCACAGGCCGAGGCGTACACCCGCAAGATCGCCGAGCTGGTCGCCGACCTCAGCCGCAGCTCGCTCGGCGTCGCCCACCCGCTGCTCGCCGTCCGCGAGCCGGTGAACCAGGCGGTGCTGCTGGTGCTCTCCTCGAACCGCGGCCTGTGCGGCGGCTACAACGGGAACGTGCTGCGCCACGCGATCCGCCAGTACGAGCAGCTCCGGGCCGAGACGGGCGGCATTCAGCTCGAGGTCGCCGGCAAACGCGGCATCAACTACTTCCGCTTCCGCGGCGTGCTGGCGGAGGAACGCTACACGCAATTCGAGGACAAGCCGCGGTTCGACGATGTCGCTACGCTCGCCCACCGATACATCCAATGGTACGCCTCGGGCCGGATCGACCGGCTCGCCGTGACATACACCAAGTTCTACTCGGCGTCGCGCCAGGCGGTCACCACCGAAACGCTGCTACCGCTCCGCTCCGCCGAAGTGCGCGGTGCAGCCGGAGCTCGCGGCGCCGCCGCGGACTCCAGCGCCGCCAGCACGCCGTACGAGTTCCTGCCGGACGCGGCCGGGATCCTCGCCGAGGTCCTGCCGATGTCGTTCAAGGTGCGTCTCTTCAAGTGCTTCCTCGACGCCGCCGTGAGCGAGCAGATCGCCCGCATGGTCGCGATGAAGGGGGCCACCGAGAATGCGGGCAACATCCTGCGCAACCTGACCATGCTCTATAACCGAGCGCGGCAGGCGCAGATCACCAAGGAGATCGCGGAGATCGTCGGCGGCGCCGAAGCGATCAAGTGAAAAGAATGCTGAACCGATGACCTGTTGACTGGTTGACCAGCTGGCCGGGGCAACCGGTCAACTGGTCAACTGGTCAACCCTAGGGAGTCCCCATGGCCACGGCCACTGCCAAGAGCGACGGCAAGAAGACGGACCAACCGACGGGCCGCGTCACCCAGGTGATTGGCTCGACGTTTGACGCCGACTTCGGCGAAGAGCACCTCCCCGAGATCTACAACGCGCTGCGGATCGACACACAGCACAAGGGAGTGACGATCCACCTGACCGGCGAGGTGCAGCAGCATCTCGGCGGCAACCGCGTGCGCTGCGTGGCGCTCGGTTCGACCGACGGCCTCACCCGCGGCGATCCGGTCGTGGACAGCGGCGGGCCGGTCCGCGTGCCCGTGGGCAAGGAAACGCTGGGCCGCGTCTTCAACCTGCTGGGCGAGCCCGTGGACGGGCGCGGCCCGGTGCACGCCAAGGAGTACTGGCCGATCCACCGCCAGCCGCCGCCGTTCGCCGATCTGTCGGCGAAGACCGAACTGTTCGAGACGGGCATCAAGGTGATCGACCTGCTCACGCCCATTGTGCGCGGCGGCAAGGCCGGCCTCTTCGGCGGCGCCGGCCTGGGCAAGACCGTCATCCTCACCGAGCTGATCGCACGCATCGCGCGCCAGCACGGCGGCTACTCCGTCTTCGCCGGCGTCGGCGAGCGGACGCGCGAGGGCAACGACCTCTGGCTCGAAATGCAGGAGACCAAGATCGGCGACACCGGCCGGTCGGTCATCGACCAGACCACCATGGTGTTTGGCCAGATGAACGAGCCACCTGGCGCGCGGCTCCGCGTGGCCCTTGCCGGTCTCACCATGGCCGAGTGGTTCCGCGACTCCACCGGCGCCGACACCCTGCTCTTTATCGACAACATCTTCCGGTTCTCGCAGGCCGGCTCCGAGGTGTCGGCACTGCTCGGCCGCATGCCCAGCGCGGTCGGGTACCAGCCGACGCTGTCGACCGAGCTCGGCGAGCTTCAGGAGCGGATCACGTCCACCACCCAGGGGGCCATCACCAGCGTGCAGGCGGTGTACGTCCCCGCCGACGATCCCACGGACCCGGCGCCCGCGACTGCGTTCGGCCACCTGGACGCGTTCGTGTACCTGGCCCGCTCGATCGCCGAGAAGGGCATCTACCCCGCCGTGGACCCCTTGGCCTCGTCTAGCCGCATCCTCGATCCGCAGTACGTCGGCGAGAAGCACTATGCGGTGGCGCGCCAGGTCCAGCAGATCCTGCAGCGCTACCGCGAGCTGCAGGACATCATCGCCATCCTGGGCGTGGATGAGCTCTCCGAAGAAGACAAGATCGTGGTGCACCGCGCGCGGCGCATCGAGCGGTTCCTGTCGCAGCCGTTCCTGGTCGCCGAGGCGTTCACGAACCGGGCCGGTAAGTACACGCCGATCGCGGACACCATCCGCAGCTTCGAAGAGATCTGCGCCGGGAAGCATGACAGCCTGCCCGAGTCCGCCTTCATGTACGTCGGATCGGTGGAGGAAGTCGTCGAGCAGGCCCAGAAGATGGGGGGCAAGGCGTGAGCCGAAGCGACGGGACCGCGCTGCGCTGCGTGATCGTAACGCCCGAGATCACCGTACTCGACAGCGCGGTGGATTTTGTCGCCCTGCCGCTCTACGACGGCGAGCTCGGAGTGCTGCCCGGCCGCGCGCCGCTCGTCGCACGCCTGGGCTACGGTGAGCTGCGCGCCGTTCAGGGAGCGCGCACCAACCGCTACTACATCGACGGCGGCTTCCTGCAGGTGCAGCACAACATCGTGTCCGTGCTCACCCCGCGCGCGATCTCCGCCGAGCACATCGACGCCGCCACGGCGCGCGCCGAGCTCGCCGCCGCCCGGCGGCAGGTTGCGACCAGCCCCGAAGCGCAGCAGGTGAAGGACACATCCCTCCAGCGCGCCCGCGCCCAGATCGCCATCGCTCAGAAAGCAGCTCGCGCCTAGCCCTAAGTAGGTCCGCAGAAGAACGTATACTGCCGGCCGGCGTACGTCAGGCTTTCTAGCCTGACCAGGCCGTACGCCGCGCAGAGTCAGGCTGGAAAGCCTGACGTACC
>JBGPMX010000586.1:0-3848 GCA_041487215.1 Planctomycetia bacterium
GAAAGGTCCATGCGTCTGCTCCCGGTGCTTGCGGGCGACCCGGGCCGCGGCCCACCGCGGGGCTCGCGAACAACCATCGGCACATTCGATCGGATCGTGCCCCGCGGGTGCGAGCGACCCGGAGCATCATACTGCACGGCGGGACAGCGGTCTCGGTCGGGCGGCGTCCGGACCAAAGAGGCGGCGTGGCAACGGCCGCCTAGCCAGCAGGTGGCATCGGCCAACTCGCCCGATTCGTTGCCGCGCCGGGCGCCCGGCCGCGCTCACATCCCGCCGTGCGTCCGGAACGGCGTGGTGTGCATCGGCTGATCCAGGTGCCACGCGCGCTCCCACTCGTCGGTCACCATCCGCAGGTTCTCGGAGGTGATGAGCAACTCGCTCATGCGGCGAGTTCGATCGGGGGAGTAGATCGGGAGGATGCAACCGACATTGCTCAGGACGAGCACGCTTCCCACGAGACCCAGCACCAGCTTGCGCATTGCCGCCTCCCTTGTTCCGGCCGCGGTACCTACCGCGGGCGAAGTGCATGCGAGCGCACGAGCTCGCGAACGCTTGTGGAACCGAAGGGAGAGGGGCCGCCCGACCCGCCAAGGGTGGCACGGGCAGCCAGAGTGTGCGATCCGCTGCCGGGACGGACCGGCCGACCGCCGAGACGCTTGAGCCTTGTTCTAAGGAGCTGCCTAGGGCTGCGACGGTTGCGTCACCGCTTGATCGCGGTCGCCTCCCGTGTGGGTCGGCCGCGCCGCCGCGGCCGCCGGAGCCGGAGCGCCAGCTCCGACTTCCTGGGCCAGCTCTTCATCGGCCGACTCGCCGCCTTCGAGCGGGGACAAGGCGGTCGGATCCAGCTGGCGGACCCGTTCTTCCATCTCTTTGCCAGGCTTGAACGTGACCACGTTTTTCGCCGGCACGTAGACCTTGTCCCCCGTCCGCGGGTTGCGCGCCTTGCGAGGGGCCCGCCGCTTCACCTCGAACACGCCGAAGTTGCGCAGCTCGATCCGGCCATCCCGGACCAAGGTCGCAACGATCTCATCGAATGTCTTCTGGACAATCTCCTTGGTCTTTAGCTGCGTGAGACCAATCTCCTCGGAAATCGTTTTGACGATCTCTTTCTTGGTCACTGCTAGGTACTCCTCTGGCAGCGGGCGCGCACGAGCGAGCCACGGGACAGCTTGGCTCGAGCCCCTACCGCAACTTGATCTGGCTCTTTCGCCGGCCCCCCCAACGAGGGGCCCACCGGGCCGAGACGTGTTTCAAATGTAGAAACCGCTTGGAGTAGTGTCAAGGCCAATCAAGATTTCGCACGCCTAAACAACCCACCGCTTCGGCCAGGCTGACCACCCAGCGGGGGCCGGTTTCTACGCTCGCGTGGGGGCTTTCAACGCGCCCCGAGCCAGAATCAACGCCGCCTGCCGGATCCACCTCACACCGCGTGATCTCACCCCGCCCAGCACCGGGGCAAATCACGCAGGTCTCGCCCCCAGCTCTCCTCGAGACCAGTAAAAGTGTTATCGGCGTCGCAATCGGTATAACTTAACACTTCCGGTTCGGCCCTAGTCGTAGGGACAGGTGAAAGCGTGTCATCCTGAGGCGACCCATGCACCCAGCGCCTGAGCTCGAAATCGACCGCATTGACCTAACTCACCTGCGGATACCGCTCCGCGAACCGTTTCGCATCAGCGGCGGCGAGGTGGCGGTGAAGGATGCCATCCTCGTTCAGGTCCGGGCGGGGGACCTGGTTGGCTGCGGCGAATCCTCGCCCATGGCCGCGGGGTTCGGCTACAACGACGTTACGCCCGAGAGTTGCTGGGGAGAACTCGAGCATCGCATCGCCCCCCCGTTCATCGGGCGGCGCTGCGCCGACCTGGACGATGCGAGCCGCCTCGTTGATGCTGGGCCGGGCAGCCGTTTCGCCAAGGCGGGCCTCGAGACCGCGCTCTGGGACCTTTTTGGCAAGGCGACTGGCCGTTCGATCGCGTCGATGCTTGGTGGCGATCGCGCGCGGGTCGAAAGCGGCCTGGCGGTGGGCCTGTACGCGACGACCGCCGAGCTGCTCGATCGCATCGCACAGCACCTCGGGGACGGCTATAAGCGGGTGAAGATCAAGATCAAGCCAGGCAGCGACGTTCAGCTCGTGGAGGCGGTGCGGGAGCGCTTCGGCGCGTTGCCGCTCTTCGTGGACGCGAACGCCGCCTACACGATCGACCAGCTCGATACGTTTCAGCGGCTCGACAAGCTGGGCCTGATGATGATCGAGCAGCCGTTCGCGGCGGATGATTGCGATGGGCTGGAGCGGCTGCAATCGGAGATCGAGACGCCCGTCTGCGTGGACGAATCCGCGGAGACGGTGGACCAGACGCGCGAGCTCCTGCGACGCGGATGCTGCCGCATTGTGAACATCAAGATCCAACGGGTCGGCGGGCTGCGCAACGCGCGAGCGATCCACGATGCATGCCGCGACGCCGGCGCTGCCTGCTGGGTGGGCACCATGCCGGAGCTCGGCATCGGGCAGGCCCAGGGTATCCACCTGGGCGCGCTGGCCGGGTGCAGCCTGCCCAGCGACATCGAGCCCAGCCGGCGCTGGTTCGCCGACGACTACACCGACCCGCCGATCGAGCTGAGCGAGCCCGGCTGTTTTGCGGTCCCCGACGCGCCTGGGCTGGGCTACCGCGTCTCGGACCGCGCGCTCGCGAGATACCGGGTGCGGAGCGCGCGGGTGCGCGTAGGGTAGGTGACGCACGGGCTTCCGATCGCGCAGTCGCTCCATGAGCCGGTCCATGCGTACGAGTTATTTTTTCGCGGGCTCTGAACCATTCGTGTCCATGCGATCCCGACGCGCCGATTCAGGACCCGATGATCCGGACGCTGGGATGCACCGCCGAGCGGTCGACGAGCGCGGGCCAGTAGGCGAGCACCTCGTGCGGGCGCGGCCGCGTCCCTGCGTAGCCGGCGACGCCGGGCGGCGCGGCGGTCACCAGCGGAGCGAGCTGGCGGCAGAAACGCTCGACCACCCGGCGATCCGGATCGTGCACGGCCATGCGGAGCACGACCATCGCGGCGGCGGACCGGGACGACGCGCCGATCCGCTCGGCGTGCCAGCGCGCCGGCGCGCGACCGGCGGCGGCGACGCGCTCGAGCACGATGCGGGCACAGGCTTCCGCCTTCGCGTCGGCGTCGACGCCGTACACGCCCAGCATCGCGCTGGCCATGAAGCCGTCCCGGTACGCCACCGACACCTTGTAGCTACCGGTCGGCGCGCGGCCGGATGCGCCGCTCACGCGCACGCCGTCCGGCGCCGTCTCGACGCGCAGCGTCGTGAAATCCACCCGCGCGTCGGGCGTCATGTAGTCGGTCGGGTCACCGATCTCGTAGAGCAGCTGCTCGATGACCGTGCCGCGGTCCACCAGGCCCCCGGTGCCGGGCGGCTTGGTGATTTCAAAGCCGCCGTCCTCGCCGAGCACGGCGATCGGGTAGCCGATGCACGGGTAATCCGGCACGCGTTGCCAGTCGCAGTAGAGCCCGCCGGTGACCTGCGCGCCGCACTCGATCAGGTGCCCGGCCACGCTCGCGCCGGCGATGCGCGACCAGTCGTCCTGGCCCCAGCCGAACGCGTCGAGCGCGGGAGCCACCGTGAGCGACGCGTCGGCGACGCGCCCCGTGATGACCACACGCGCGCCGCGCGCCAGCGCCTCGGCGATCGGACCGGCGCCGAGGTAAGCGTTGGCGCTGACGACGCGGTCGAGCAAGGGCTCGAGCGGCGCGCCGCTGTCCTGGTGCCGCAGCGGGTGGCCGGCCGCGACCAGTGCGGGCAGCTGCGCGTGCACGTCGTCTCCCGTCACCACGGCGAGCGC
>JBGPMX010000587.1:0-3836 GCA_041487215.1 Planctomycetia bacterium
AGCGGCAGCGTTCGCGATGGCCATGTCTCGTGGGAACCTCTCTCTCAGGGCCGCGCGGGTACGGCCGCCGGCGCACGCAGCAGTTCGGCGTCGTCGCTGGTCACCAGCCGGCTGATCTGTTTGAACTCGGGGGTGCCCGCGTGTTCGGTCCACTCGAAGAGCGCCGCCTCGGTCGTCGTCAGGACCACGCCGGCGTGCTCCATGCGGCGCAGCGCGACATCGCGGTCGAGCTCCTTGCGGCTGGTGACCGCATCGGCCGCGACGTACACGTGAAAGCCGTCGGCAAGGAGGTCCAGCGCCGTCTGCTGCACGCAGACGTGGGTCTCGATGCCGGCGAGCAGCACGCGGTGCACGCCGCGCGTCCGGAACCGTTCCGCGACATCGCTGAGGCTGCAGCAGCTGAACGAAAGCTTCTCGGGCCGCTCCGGTAGGCGTGCGGCCAGCTCGGGGACCGTCGGGCCGATTCCCTTCGGGTACTGCTCGGTCGCCTGCACGGGGAGCCCAAGCACGCGCGCCCCATCGATCAGGCGAGCGATGTTCGCGATCACGCGCGTGCGGTCGGCCATCTTGTCCATGAGCCGGGTCTGGACATCGATGACCAGCAGGCCGGAGTCGCCGCGACTCATGAGCTCGGGGCTGCGCATGCCAGGATGCTATGCCGAGCCCGCGCCCGCCGTCAAGCGACCCCCCCGGTGGGGGCCAGTGTTCGCATCGGCTGGACTTGCTCACCCTGTCATCCTGAGCGCAGCGAGGCACGAGCGCAGCGAAGGATCTGGCCCGGGTCACGCAGATCACATCGCCCAAGCCTCAGGATGACACCCCGGCGAACGGCACCGGATCAGGCGACTACCGTTGGTCGATCGCCACGAGCAGCAGGAGCATGTTGGCGGCGTTGAAGGTGGCATGCAAAACGATCGGGCCGACCAGGCTGCACGTGCGCGCCGCCAGGGCACCGAGGAACATCGCCAGCACGAAGAGCGGGATCGGGGCTGGCCAGGCATCGCGGTGCATGCCGGCGAAGATGAGCGACGTCATCACAACGGCCGGCCACACACCCACCCGCTCGCGCAGCCACGGCAGCAAAATGCCGCGAAACACGAGCTCTTCGACGACCGGCGCTACGACAGTCGTTCCCAAAATCGCGACCAGGATGTTCTCGAGCGACGGCGCCTTGAGCAGCAGTTGCTGAACCGCATGGGCTTGCGGTTCGACGAACCGCGTCACCACAAAATACGTGCCGGCCACCAGCGGCGCCGACACAACCAGGGCACCGAGCCCGAGCAGGATATTGTCGCCCAGCCGGTGCGCGTGCAGGCCCATCTGGTACGGGCGGGCCCGGCGCAGATCCACCAGCAGCAGGCGGATGAAGCTGAGCGACAGGAGCTCGCGCAGCAGCGTCTCGTAGAGCCGCGATGCCGCGGCGTCCATTCCGGTAAAGATGTGAGGCCAGAGCTGCGCGATCGCCCCCGGCAGCAGCACGAAGAGCGCGATCATGAGCAGCAAGACGTCCTGCGATTCCCAGGGGACCGCGCGACGGCGCCAGCAGAAACGGCGCAGCCGCCGCAGCCACACGGCGGCGACCCCTAGCCATGCCAAGGCGGCGGGTACGGCCAGCGCCATCCACGCCGCCGCAGTCATCACTCCCCCACCAGCTGGATGAGTACGCGGCGGGTACGCGGCCCGTCGAACTCGCAGAAGAAGATCCCTTGCCAGGTCCCCAGCACGAGCGTGCCCTGGTCGATGGGAATGGTCTGGCTGGTGCCGAACAGCGACGCCTTGATGTGGGCCGCGCTGTTCCCCTCGTTGTGGCGGTACCCGTCCTCGAAGGGAACGATTTTGTTCACCTCCATCAGCATGTCACGCACGACGTCCGGATCGGCGTGCTCGTTCACCGTACAGGCGGCCGTGGTATGCGGAACGTACACCGTGCACAGCCCGGTGCGCAGCCCCGAGCCGCGCACGATCTCCTCGACCCGGCGTGTGATATCCACGAACTCTGTGCGTTCCCGCGTGTGAATTTCGAATCGTTCCATGGCCATCGGCAGAACTCTTTGTCCCGGACTCTTTGTCCCAGGGCGTCGCCTGATTTAACCTGGTGAGCACGCCCTGTGGTATCTTGTGGCCTGGCGTCCGGTGTGTCCATGCCTAACGTGCTCGACAGGATTGTGCAGAGCAAGCGGCGCGAGATCGCTGACGCGCGAGCGCGTCTACCGGAATCCGAGCTGCGCCGCCAGCTGCCGCATGCTCCGCCGCTGCGCAGCTTCCGCCGGGCGATTGCCGGCGGGCCGGGCACCGCGCTGATCGCCGAGGTGAAGCGGGCATCGCCATCGGCCGGCGTGCTGCGCAGCGACTTTGACCCGGTCGCCATCGCTCAATCCTACGCCGCGGCAGGCGCCAGCGCCATCAGCGTGCTCACCGACGCCCCGTTCTTCCAGGGCAGCCTGGAAGACCTCGCCGCCATCCGCCGCATCGCACCCGTGCCGCTCTTGCGCAAGGATTTCATCCTGGACCCCTACCAGGTCGTCGAAGCCCGCGTGCATGGTGCCGACGCCGTGCTGCTGATCGCCGAAATCCTGCCCGGCAGCGAGCTGGCGGACCGGCTAGGCGAGATCCACGCGCTGGGCATGGACGCGCTCGTCGAACTGTACGACGCCGAGAACCTGGACCGGGTGATCGCGGCGGGCGCGGCCATCATCGGCATCAACAACCGCAACCTGCGCACGTTCGTGACCGACCTGGCACACACGCTCGAGATTGCTCCGCGCATCCCCGCCGACCGCATCCTGGTGAGCGAGAGCGGCATCCGGGACCGCGGCGACGTGGAGCGGCTGGCCGCCGGAGGCGTGCGCGCCGTGCTGGTCGGGGAGACGCTCATGCGCGCGCCGGATATGGCTCGCAAGATCGGCGAGCTGCTCGGGCGCTAGCCATCGGTCGAAGGCGGAAGCAGCAAACCGCAGAGAACGCCGAGCATCGCAGAGAAGAGTCTTACAGAAAACGCATTCCTGAACCCACTCGTCCCAGCGTCTTTTTCCGCTTCTTCTCCACGATTCTCTGCGCCCTCTGCGGTTGAATCCCACCCTCTTTTTCCGCTTCTTCTCCGCGGCTCTCTGCGCCTCTGCGGTGATAAAGAGTCGAGGGTCCAGAGGCTTCGCGTGCGCCGGCTTCTCAGAACAGCTCCGGCGTGAGGCGGCGCGGGTCCTGGATGGCGGCGATCAGCCTGCGTTGCGGGGAGCTCAGCGGATAATCTCCCAGCCGAGCCGGGAGCTCCCAGCGGCACTCGGCGTAGCCGTGCGGCCGGGCGCGGCCGGCGACGTGCCGCGCCTCGTAGCAGGACAGCGTGATGCGGTGGTGCGTGACCCCGTGCTTCACGGTGAAGACCTTGCGCGCCACCTCGATCCGGAAGCCGAGCGATCGCCGCACGGCGGCCTCGAGCGCCGCACGCGGGTCCTCACGCTCGCCCACCGTCGTGCGCGGCAGCTCCCACAGCCCCCCCCAGCGTCCCTCGGACAGGCACCGCGCGATCAGCACGCGCCCGCCGCGGCGCACGATGGCCGCAGCGTCCTGCACATCAACCGGCTCAGGCCGCCTGGGCATCGCGGGCAGCTCGTCGGCCACGCCGTCCCGGTGCGCAACACACAAGGCTCGCACCGGGCAGGCCGCGCAGCGGGGCCGGCCCGCGACGCAGACCAGCGCACCCAGCTCGGTCAGGGCCTGGTTGTACGAGCCGGGGTCGCGTGCCGGCAGCAGCGCTTCGGCGATCCGCCAGAGCCGCCGCTGCGTGCTCGCGTCACTCAACACGCCGCGTACCGCGAACAGCCGGCCGAGCGCTCGAGCCG
>JBGPMX010000588.1:0-3836 GCA_041487215.1 Planctomycetia bacterium
GACCTGTCCCGAGCGCCCGGCAACTATACGCGAGTCAGCCGCCGCCGCGGTGATTCCGTCTTTGCTCACGGGCGTGATCCGTACTTCCCGGGCTGGCCGGACACTCTGCAGCTCAATTACGGCAACCCGGCCACGCAGGAAGCCGTGATCGGCGAGCTCGTGAAGGTCGCCGGGCAGTGTGACGGCGTGCGGTGCGATATGGCCATGCTGCTGTTGCCGGAGGTCTTCGAGCGAACCTGGGGCATCGCGTCGCAGCCCTTCTGGCCGCAGGCAATCCGGCGCGTGCGCGAGCGGGCTGCGGATTTCTGCTTCATGGCCGAGGTTTATTGGGACCTGGAATGGACGCTGCAGCAACAGGGATTCGATTACGCGTACGACAAGCGGCTTTACGACCGCCTGCGGGACGGTCACGCCCGGCCGGTGCGCGAGCATTTCAGCGCTGAGCTGGATTACCAGGACAAGCTGGCGCGCTTTTTGGAAAACCACGACGAAGCGCGTGCGGCGGCGGTTTTCGCAGCGGGAATGCACCAGGCCGCGGCCGTGCTCACGTTCCTGTCCCCGGGGCTGCGCTTCTTTCACCAGGGTCAATTCGAGGGGCGGCGGAAACGAATCTCCCCTCACCTCGGTCGCGGCCCATCCGAGGCCGCCGACCCGCAGCTCCTCGAGTTCTATGAACGGTTGCTGGCCGTGCTGCGTGAGCCGGCCTTGCGGCAGGGCGACTGGCGGTTGCTGGAGTGCGTGCCCGCCTGGGAAGGCAACGGGACCTGGGATTGTTTCGTGGCCTTCGCCTGGCAGGGCCCGGGTGACGAGCGATGGGTGGTGGCGGTGAACTATGCAGCCAACCAGAGCCAGTGTTACGTGCCGCTTCCGTTCGGCGATCTAGGTGGCGGTCTATGGCGCTTGCACGATCGGCTGGGGACGGCCAGCTACGAGCGCGGAGGCAACGACCTGGCATCGCGCGGCCTGTACCTGGATGTTCCGCCCTGGCAGGCTTCGGTCTTCGCGCTGACGCGGCAGTCCTGACCCCGCGTGCCGCTTGCAGGGGGGCCCGCTCCGGTGTTGATGCCCGATCTTGATCTGCGGGTCGAGGAAATGCTCCTCTCCGACCGGCGGGGTACCCACCTAGAGAGGGTGAGGGGCCGCTGCTTTCCGCTCGGCGCGGCGTTCTTTACAATATCTGTAATGAAGCGATCCTTCGCCCCCGCTCGGTGACGCCGCATGATTCTCTCACGCCGTCCCGCTCCCCGATTCATCATCGCGCTGGCCAGCGCCTTGTTGCTCGCCCGTGTCGCCGTTTCGGCAGCCGACTCGAACGCCGCAAAAACCAAGTCCGGCGCGAATGCCACGCCGGGCAAGAGCAAGGCCGCCAAGGACAAGGCCAAGAGGGCAAAGAAGGCGGAGAAGAAGCAGCCCGAGCCGACCGAGGCCGAGCGCGCCGCGAAGAAGAAGCAGGCACTCGCCACGCTGCGCAAGGAAATCCCCGCACGGTCCGAGAACTTCAGCTTCACGCGCGAGGATCTCGATCAGCTGCTCCAGCTGGAACTGGCACGACTGGCGCGCGAGCCGGCCCCGCCGGCCAGCGACGAGGTGTTCCTGCGTCGCGTCTCGCTCGACCTCACCGGCAAGCTCCCGACCCCGGACGCGGTACGCGACTTCGTCGCCGACTCGCACCCCGCCAAGCGGGCGAAACGCATCGACGAACTGCTCGCCAGCGACGACTACGCGCGCAACTGGGCGCGGTACTGGCACGACGTCCTGCTTTACCGCTCCACGGTGAACCCCAAGAAGATCGACGCAGGCAAGCTCGAGGACTGGCTGGCCGAGCAATTCGCCAAGGACCGCGGCTGGGACAAGATCGCGGCGGAGCTCGTCATGGCGGACGGCAAGAAGCCGGAGGTCGGACCGGACAACTTCCTGCTCGCCCAGGACAACAGCCCGACGCAGATGGCCTCCGAGACCGCTCGGGTGTTCATGGGCGTCAACCTCCAGTGTGCGGAGTGTCACGATCACCCGTTCGATCGCTGGAAGCGCGAGCAGTTTCACGAGATGGCCGCGTTCTTCGCGAAGGACAAGTACTACATGCCCGACGCCAAGGACCCGGCCCAGAAGACCGAGATGAAGCCGCGGTTCTTGCTGGGCGAGACCCCGCGCACCAAGCTGTCCGGAGACGACAAGCGGATCGCCGTCGCCGCCTACCTGATCTACAACCCGCGCAACTACTGGTTTGCCCGCGCGTACGTGAACCGGCTGTGGAACGAGCTGTTCGGGGACGGCTTCTATCGCGTGGACAGTCTGGGCCCGGACAACGAGGTGATGTACCCGATGGTGGTGAACCGGCTTTCGGCCGCGTTCCGCGCCATGGAATTCCGCCCGCGCTGGCTGTTCCGCACGATCATGAACAGTGAGGCGTATCAGCGCGAGACGCGCACGCCGGAATCCGCGTCCGATCGGTTCGCGGCCCTGCGCCCGACGCGCCTGCGCGGCGACCAGGTGGCGGACGCGGTCGAGCAGGCACTGCAAGGGACCAAGGCACGCGACCGCGTGCGGGCCGAGTTCGGTTATGATCCATCCCTGCCGCAGGAAGACCTGGACGGGTCGATCCAGCAGGCGCTCATTCTGATGAACAACCGCGCCATTCAGGCGCGCGTCTCGAAGAGCGGCGGCAGTTTGGTGCCCGAGCTGCTCAAGCTGAAATCGAACGAGGAGCTGGTACGCGAGCTCTACCTGCGCGTGCTGGCACGGCAGCCGAGCGAAGCCGAGCGGGCGCGCGTGCTGGCCTACTTCAAGAGCATCGGCAACCGCTCGGATGCCACCGAGGATCTGGTCTGGGTGTTGCTGAACTCCGCCGAGTTCCTCACCAAGCGCTAACACGAGACACCATGAGCCATCCCACGCTGCTCGATCTCCGCTTGAACCGCGACGGGGCGATCACACGGCGGCGTTTCCTGCACCTGACCGGCGCCGGACTGGCCGCGGCCGGCTGGCTCGGATCGTTCGCGCTCAACGCCGAAGAGCTCAAGAAACGTCGCGCAGCGTGCATCCTGGTCTGGCTCGGCGGCGGACCGAGCCAGTTCGAGACCTGGGACCCGAAGCCGGGCAAGGAGACCGGCGGGAAGACCGAGGCGATCGCCACCGCGGTGCCCGGCATCCGGATCGCCCACTACTGGCCCAAGCTCGCCGAGATGATGAAGGAGATGGCGCTCATCCGCTCGATGACCAGCCGGGAAGGCAACCACGAGCGAGCCACGTACCAGCTGCATACCGGCCGGGCGCCGACCGGCGCGCTCAAGCACCCGGGGCTCGGTTCGATCGTGGCCGAGGAGCTGGGGGACCCGGCCGCGGAGCTGCCCAACTTTGTCAGCGTAGGGGAGACCACCGGGCCAGGCTTCCTGGGTGTGCATGCCGCTCCGTTCGTGGTCACGAACCCCGGCGAGCTGCCGGCGAACGTGGCCATGGCGGTCGGGGCGCCCCGCATGGCGCGGCGGCTGTCGCTGCTCAGGGAGCAAGACGGCGACCTGGCGGCGGCCGGCGCGCGGGACATCGCCGAGAGCCATCGGGCCCAGTACGAGCAGGCGGCGCGCATGGTGCTGAGCCCGAAGCTCAAGGCGTTCGACCTCAAGAACGAGCCAGACGGGGCGCGCGACGCGTACGGGCACAACGCCTTCGGCAAAGGGCTGCTCATGGCGCGCCGGCTCGTCGAGTTCGGTGTGCCGTTCGTCGAGGTTCGCCGCGGCGGCTGGGACAACCACGGCGGCATCTTCGAGCAGATCCCCAAGCTGGCGCGCGAGGTGGATCCCGCGCTCGCCCAGTTGATCGGTGATCTCAAGCAGCGCGGC
>JBGPMX010000589.1:0-3816 GCA_041487215.1 Planctomycetia bacterium
CCATGTTGAGCAGCACGTTCGCGGCGACGGTCCAGGCGGCGAGCTCGGCGGCATCGGCTCCGTCGGGCAGCGCGCCGAGCGGGTCGGTGGCGATCTGCTCGGCCGCGGCGCTGTCGCCGCGGTACCGTGCCAGCTCGCTGTCGTAGAGCGCACAGAGCTCGTGAACCTGGGCGTCCTGAGGCGGGCGCACCAGGCAGAGCCGTAGCCCATAGCGCGCCCGCTCCTCGGGACTCGCGCCCCCCTCGCGCACAATGCGCCGCGCGAGCGCCTGCGCCGCCTCGACGTACACCGGGTCGTTCAGCGTGACGAACGCCTGCAGCGGGGTGTTTGTGCTCACGCGCCGCATCATGCAGATCTCACGGCTCGGCGCGTCAAAGGTGGACAGCGACGGATACGGCACGGTGCGTCGCCAGAACGTATAGAGACCACGCCGGTAGCGATCTTCCCCCTTGCTGGTGGCCCAGGTGCGTTCGCCGTTGAACGCGGCGCGCCACAGCCCATCGGGTTGCGGCGGGAAGACGGAGGGGCCGCCGATCTTGCGGCTCAGCAGCCCGGCGAGCGCCAGCGCCTGGTCGCGCACCATCTCCGCCTCGAGCCGGTAACGGGGCCCGCGTGCGATCAGCCGATTGCCGGGGTCCTTCTGGAGCAACTCCGCCGTGAGCGACGACGACTGCCGGTAGGCGGCCGAGGTGACGATGAGCCGCAGGGCCTGTTTGATGTCCCAGGCATGCGGGCCGACCGTACGCTCCCCATGCCCTCGCTCGGGGGCAGATGGCTCCATGAACTCGACGGCCAGCCAATCCAGCAGCTCGGGGTGGCTGGGGGGAAGCCCCTGTGTCCCGAAGTCCTCCTCGGTCTCGACAAGTCCGGTGCCGAACAGCCGGGACCAGAAGCGATTGACCGCCACCCGCGCCGTCAGTGGGTTGTCCTTGTCGATCAGCCACTCGGCGAGCCCCAGGCGATCGGCAGGCGCACCCCCGGGGAGCGGGTGGAGCGCGACGGGGACCGCGGGCTCGACCGCGTCCCCCTTGGCAAGGAAGTTGCTCTTGATCAGGACGTTGGTCACGCGCCGCTGGTCGGGCGGCAACTCGCGCATGATCGGGGTCTTGGGGATCTCCTTCTCGATCATCTGGAGCTGCTGTTCGGCCTGCGCGATCCGCTTGCGCAGATCCTCGAGCTCGGGGGCGATCGAGCGGTAATAGCGCGCGAGCGTCGCCTGCTGATCGGCGTTGCGGTCCGCGGCCGCCACCGCGAGTGCGTCGCGCACGGCGCCGGGCAGTGCGCGGGGGGGCGGCGACGCGTCCGTGGCGGACAACCGCAGCCGGCCGATCGTCTGCGCCGACCCGCGTGACTGCTCGAGCGTGAACGTGAGCGTCGCCCCGTCCTCGAGATTGACGGCCGAAGCCGTCTCGAACACCGCGGTGTGCGGTGTGCCCGCAGCGGCGGCGGGGGACCACCCCGAGTTCGGGCCCGGATCGCCGTCGATCGCCTTGGCCACCGGCCGGCCCTCTTGGTCCGAATCGGAGCTAGCGTTCTTGAGCGCCACGGCGACCGGGCCGCCGGTGCCAATTTCCAGCTTCGGGTTCGGCGGCTCCGCGATCGTCCGCTCCCAGACCGGTTGACGATCGGAACCCAGGACGGCGATGCGGAAGTTCGCCAGCCGGTGCTGCAAATTGTTGTCCGTGCGATTCCAGACGACGATCCGATCGATTCCCTTCACGTCGCCAAGATCACACTCCCACCAGGGATTGTCTTCGGTCTTGGTGTGCGTGACCGATTTCTCCTGGAAGAAGTCGCCGCCCGTCTTGTTGTCGATCGCCCTTTCGGCCGGCGCGTCGTAATCGGTGCTGGACTGGCTCGCCTTGCCGTGGAGCGCCAGGTTCTCGCCGCCGGCGAACGCCTGCACCTCGGCGAGTGAGAGGATCTTCTGGGCGCCGGAGAGCTCGATCCGCACGTAGCGGCCCGCAGCCGGTTTCTGTTCGGGCCGCGATACGGCCACGCGGAATTCGTTGAGCGAGAATCCGCCGTCTCCCGGTTGCCTGCCCGGCCCGCCGCGCGGCAGCGTCTCGTGCGGCAGCAGCTCCAGACGCAGCGCCGTGATCCGCTGCGGTGTTCTAGGGGCGTCGATCGTGTATGTGTCCGCGTCGGGAGGCGGGCCTTCGGCGAGCAGCGACCGGTCGGGCAGCTTTTGGAACCGCGTTCCCTTGGCCGACCGGGGGTTCTCGGTTTCGAGCGGCGACCATGCGCGCTCCTGCGCCGCCGCCTCCTGCTCCCAGCGTGTCTGAGCGTCAGCCAATTCCGGCGCGGGCGCCTCGAGCTCCTGCCGCAGCCGCGCGATCTCCGCGCGCGCGCGATCCGTCGCCGTGCGCTGCGACGGGGTGGGCGTGGCGATCAGCGGTTGCTCGTCGCTGCGGTCGGCGTCCTCAGTCTGGTTGAAGAAGGCGAAGAACTCGTAATACTCGCGCTGTGTGATCGGGTCGAACTTGTGGCTGTGGCACTTGGCGCACCCCAGGGTGAGCCCCATCCAGATTTGCGCGGTCGTGTCCACGCGGTCCTTGATCGCTGCGACGCGGAACTCCTCGTCGTCGGTCCCCCCCTCGTCGTTGCTCATCGTGTTGCGGTGGAACGCGGTGGCGATCAGGCGTTCGAGCTCTGCCTCGTCAGGCCCGTGCGGCGAGCGCGGCAGCAGGTCGCCGGCAATCTGCTCGATCGTGAACCGGTCGTACGGCACGTTGCGGTTGAACGCGTCGATCACCCAATCCCGGTAGCGCCAGATCGTGCGCAGCGGATCGGATCCGTACCCCTTGGAGTCGGCGTAGCGCGCCAGATCGAGCCAGACGCGTGCCCACCGCTCGCCGTACCCCGGGTCCGCGAGCACCCGGTCGACCAGTCGTTCGTAAGCGTCCGGCCGGGTGTCGGCGATGAATGCAGCCAACTCGCCGGGAGAGGGGGGCAGGCCGATCAGGTCCAGATAGACCCGGCGTGCGAGCGTGTAGCGATCGGCCTCGGGAGACGGCTCGAGCCCCTCCCGCTCGAGCCGCGCGAGCACGAAGGTGTCGATGCCGTTCCGCGGCCAGTCGGATCGCTTCACGGGCGGCAGCGGCGGCCGGACCGGCTTCTGCCACGCCCAGTGCGACGGCCGGGATTCGGCGTCGTTCGCAGAGTCAGGCCAGGTCGCTCCCTCGCGGATCCAGCGCACCAGCAACTCGATCTCGGCCGGGCTGAGCGGTTTGCCCGCTTCCTGGGGGGGCATGGAGAACTCGGAGTCGGTGCCGCTCACCACCTTGATGAGCCGGCTCTCGTCGGGCTTGCCGGGCACGATCGCCTTCTCGCCCGAGTCGCCCCCGTGGAGCGCGGTCTGGCGCGCCGACAGCTTGAGCCCGCTCTCCTGGCGCTTGGGGCCGTGGCACTTGAAGCAGTGCTCGGCCAGGATTGGCCGGATCTCGCGGTCGAAGTCGATGGACGCCCCCGGCGTGGCGGATGGGGGCGCGTCAGCGCCGCGCGCGACCGATTCGGCCCGTGCCGGCAGCCAGCACACGCCGCACAAGAAAGCGATCCGCAGAGCTCGAGGAACCGTCGACCGCATAGGCATGACACGCGCACCCTGTCGCAGGCTGGGGAAAGGAATCGGTTGCGCCCGACAGGTCAGAGCCGCGGGTGCTGCTGCCGGGCGCTGGATTGTCTAGTGCTATGGTAACTCGATCCGGCGCGAGATGCACGGCGTGAAGGCAAAGAAGAAACCGCCGATGCACGCCGCAGGACGCGCGCGGCATCAAGATCAGCCGACCAGACCGGCAATGGGTGCGCCGGCGTAGA
>JBGPMX010000590.1:0-3814 GCA_041487215.1 Planctomycetia bacterium
CGCTTGATGCTGCGCTGATCCTACCCACCCGGTTGCACGGCCCGCCCTTGCGGAACGAACTTGCTGCCATCCTCCATGAGCATTGCACGACAAACCTGCTGCCCAGCGTCGCCACTGCAATCGCTGGGCCGAACAGGATTGACTCCCGACCTCTTTTCCGCCTCCTGCGTGACGGTCAGTTCGTGAAGCAGGTGGCTCGGCCGGACGTGGCCGAGATTCGGGAGGGGCTCGAGGCGATCACCGGCGGGGCGGGGTGACCCGGGTCGGGTCAGGCGAGCAGGGCGGCGGGCGGGGCGGGCGCCGCAGCGGCCCCGTCTACGGCGAGTTCGGGATTCAGCGACACCGCCGGCGCGGTGGTGTTGCCGGATGCCTCCAGGCAGGTGATGAATCGCTCGAGCAGCTCGGGGTTGAACCATCCCTGCTGCGCCTGTTCACGGAGCCGCGCGACGGCCTCCGCGTGCGGGATCGCCTTGCGGTACGGGCGATTGCTCACCAGCGCGGCGTAGACGTTCACGATGCCCACGATCTGGGCGCCCAGCGGGATCTCATCGCCGCGCAGACGGTCGGGATAGCCGCTGCCGTCCCAGCGCTCCTTGTGGTGACGGATAATGGAGAGGACCGGCTTGAGCGGCTTGAGCGGGGCGCAGATGTCGCAGCCGATCCGCGGGTGCTGCTGGAACATCGCCATCTCGCGCGGCGTGAGCGGTCCGGTTTTCTCGAGCACGGCGTCCGGGATGCCGATCTTGCCGACGTTGTGCAGGATGGCGCCGTAGCGCAGGATCTTGAGCTCGCCGCGGTCCATGCCCATGGCTCGGCCGAGCATGATGGCGTACGAGGCGACCTGTTCGGTGTGGCTGTGAGCGTAGCCGTCCTTCGCCGCAACGGCGCGTGCCAGCGCCATGGCCACGCTCTCCGCGCCGATCAGCTCCTGATTGAAGCGGTGCATGCGCAGCAGCGAGCGGAGCCGGGCCGTGAGCTCGGCCCGGTTGATCGGCTTGCGCAGGAAGTCGTCCGCGCCGGCCTCGAGCGCTCGCAGCTTCTCCTCGGGGCTGTCCACGGCGGTCATGGCGACAATCGGGATCAGCTGATGCCGCTCGTCCTTCTTGAGCGTGCGGCAGATCTCGTCCCCGCTCACCTTGGGCAGGTGAAAGTCGAGCAGGATGGCCTGCGGGCTGGGCCGGCTTCGCGCCAGCCGCAGTGCCTGCTCGCCGTCTTCGGCCTCGACCGTCTCCCAACCGGATGCGGACAGCATGTGCCGCAGGATCTTGCGCACGGTGGGATTGTCGTCGGCCACGAGCACGCGGATGCTCTCGGGGGCGTCCGCGAGGCCGTCGCCATCACCGGACGCGTCGGGCGCCAAGGCGCTGGCGCGTGGCGGGAATGCGGGATCAGGGGCATCGATTCTGTCGGGCATGGCCGTTGCCTCTTGGGTCGGATGCTCAGGCGTGCGTCTCGCACGGCTGTTCGCTGGTTGGCCTGGCTGCGGTCGCCGCTTGCCAGGTCTCGTGGGGGGGCGCGGGGCTGGCGGAGTGCGCGGGGAGCCGAACGGTGAACAGGGTCCCCGCGCCCGGCGAGCTGTCTACGGCGATCGAGCCGCCGTGCAGATCGGCCAGCAGCTTCGTGATGGCCAGGCCGAGTCCGGTGCCGATGCCGCGGCGCCCGCACGCGGCCTGGTAATACGGGTCGAACAGGTGTTCCAGCTCCGCGGGCGCCATACCCGTTCCCGTGTCCCGCACGCTGACGAGCACGTCGTCGTCTTTAGCTCGCACCTGGATGCGCACCAGGCCGCCGGCCGGGCTGAACTTGACGGCGTTCGAGAGCAGGTTGAGCAGGATCTGCTTGAGACGCAGCGGGTCGGCGACGATCTCGCGCACCTCCGGATCGACCTGAGTCGTCACCTGCACTTCGGCCTTGGCCGCCCGGCCCTGCACCATCGCCACGCACTGCTCGACGAGTTCGGGCAGCGCGATGGTTTCCGGTGCCAGCTTGATCTGGCCCGACTGACCCTTGGCGTAGTCGAGGATGTCGTTGACCAGGGCCATGAGGTGCTGGCCGCAGCGGTCGATCTCGCTCACGAAATCTTTCTGAAGCTCGTTGAGTGGGCCGGCGGACTGATCGAGCAGCATCTCGGTGAAGCTGAGGATTCCGGTGAGCGGGGTGCGCACCTCGTGTGAGGTGCAGGTGAGGGCGGCGGTCCGCATGGCGATTGCCTTCTCGTCGATTTCGCGCTGGATCTTGAGCCGGCGCTCCTCGGAGTTGAGCGTATAGGCTTGCAGCGCCAGACGCCAGCACAGGAGCAGCAGCACACACCAGGTGGCGAAATCGAACAGCGGGTCGAGCAGCGGGTCGCCGCGGTGCGCTCGCGCGTGCACGTAGGGGGTGAAGTAGACGTTCGCGAGTGTGGTGCCGGCGGCGACCGACACCAGGAAGGCCATGCGCGCCAGGGCGCGGCGTCGCACGAGCACGTAGGCGGCTGCGCCGATCCCTCCGTAATAGAGGTTCAGCAGCACGCGGTCCTCCCAGGCGGCGTTGTGGAAGACCGCGATCATCAGCAGCGTCAGCGCGGTCAGCAGCGTCTCGAACGTCAGGTGCGGCCTGACGCGCTCAAGCACTGCGGAGCGTGTCGCGGAAACGCGTTTGTCCGACAAGGGACTGCCTCCTGCGGCGGTTCGGGGAATCGGTCGGATAAACATAGACTTTTTTGTCCGGAGCAGCCGGCTCGGAACACCCTCTATCTCGGGCCTTCGCGTCACTTCTGCTACAACCGGTCGGCTCGTGCTACGGAATCGGAGCGAACGTCGCCGGCATCGGCGGCGGGTCCTGGTCGTCTGGAGTCGGCGCCGCTGCGACCGACCAGGCGGTGGGTCCCGCTTCGGACGTGAACGTGACCGTGAACGAGCGCGGCCCGCGCGACGTCTCGATGGTTACCCCACAGGCGTACGGGTCCGTGGGGGGGAGACCCGTCTCGAGCAAACTCAGGCCTCGGGCCGCTGCCTGCACGCTCCCCTCGTCGCGCCGGTTCACCAGGCTGCGGGCCGTCTCGACACGCAGCGACGCCGCGATGGTGCGGTACGCCAGGCTGTAGAGTGACAGCAGCAGCACGACGAACAGCAGCACCAGCAACAGGGCGTAGCCCGATCGGCGAGTGTTCATGGGTTCTTGGCGATGAACGAGTAGGTCCGGGCGAGATCGCGGTAGCGCAATCGCAGCGTGATCCGTAGCGCGGTTCCGAGGTCGGCGACTTCCATGGATTCCACGTCGCGTGCCGCGACGAACGTTTCGCCCGTGAGCTGGTTCTGACGTAGGAGCCGGTCGCCGTCGGCGGCATAGGTGATCACGGTGTCGGGCGCGGCCCACTCGGCGACCCCGTCGGGGGCTGGCCCGCCGTCGAAGCAGAGCCACAGCTCCGAGCCGCCTAGCACCAGGCGGCCGACATTGAGGCCCTGCTGCTTGGAACCCACGCTGCCGACGAGGCTGCCGCTCAGGTCGCGCGCCAGAGCTGCGGCCGCCAGGTTCGCCTCCTGGGTCAGCCGGGCACGTGCGATGGCATCGGCCAGTGGCCGCCCGAATCCCATCCAGGCGTTGGCCAGGAGGAGCACGAGCAGGGCGCTGAGCCCGCTCACTACCAGCATCTCGACGAGCGTGAAGCCGGTGTTGCATCTACGACGCGGCATCATGGAATCAGTCCCACCGACGTGTGGACGGTTACCGCCTCCTCGGTGAGGCTTCGATCGATCGACAGCACGATGACGCTCTGCTTCGGGGCCGCGGGGGGGAGCACCACAGGATCGCCGGGATCGCTGCTCAGGATGGC
>JBGPMX010000591.1:0-3805 GCA_041487215.1 Planctomycetia bacterium
AGTTCCTCGCGCAAGGCACGCTCTACCCGGACGTCATCGAGAGCGTGTCGTTCTCCGGCGGGCCGTCGGTGACGATCAAGTCGCACCACAATGTCGGCGGTCTGCCCGCGCGCATGAAGCTCAAGCTCATCGAGCCGTTGCGCGAATTGTTCAAGGACGAAGTGCGGGCCCTCGGGCGCGAGCTCGGCCTGCCCGAGGTCTTCGTCGGCCGCCATCCGTTTCCGGGGCCGGGGCTCGCGATCCGCGTGCCGGGCGAGGTCAGCCACACGCCCTACGGGTCGATGATGCTGCACAACTTCCTGTACCGCGCTTGCGGCTCGAACGGACTCTGGCGCACGGAGTCCTTCATTGCGCAGACGGTGGACGAGATCCGGCGCCGCGTGGGGAACGCGCGGGTCATTTGCGGCCTGTCCGGTGGGGTGGATTCGTCTGTGGTCGCCGCTCTGCTCAATCGGGCGATCGGCGATCGGCTCACGTCGATCTTTGTCGACAATGGCATGTTGCGCCAGGGGGAGGCCGAGACGGTCCGCGCGACGTTTGGCCGCCACTTCAAGACCGACCTGCACGTGATCGATGCCGGCGAGCGCTTCCTGTCGGCGCTGGCCGGCGTGGCGGATCCCCAGGAAAAGCGACGCATCATCGGCCACGTGTTCATCGACGTCTTCCGGGACGAGGCGACGCGCATCCCGGACGCGCGGTTCCTGGCCCAGGGCACGCTCTATCCGGACGTGATCGAGAGCGGCGCGCTGGCCGACGGGCCGGCGGCCACCATCAAGACGCACCACAACGTCGGAGGCCTACCCGCCGAGCTGGGCTTCGAGCTGATCGAACCGCTGCGCGACCTGTTCAAGGACGAGGTGCGGCAGACGGGCTCGGAGCTCGGTCTGCCCGACGAGATCGTCTGGCGGCATCCCTTCCCCGGGCCCGGGCTCGCCGTACGCTGCCTGGGCGCCGTCTCCCGCCCGCGCCTCGATGTGCTCCGCGCGGCGGACGCGATCTGGATCGAGGAGATCCGCCGCGCAGGCCTGTATGACGAGATCGCTCAGGCGTTCGCCGTGCTCCTGCCCATCCAATCGGTCGGCGTGATGGGCGACTTCCGGACCTACGAGGACGTGATTGCGCTGCGCGCTGTCGAGACGGATGATTTCATGACGGCCGACTGGGTGCGGATCTCGGGCGATCTGCTCGCGCGGGTGTCGACGCGCATCATCAACGAGGTCAAAGGGGTCAACCGAGTGGTGTACGACATCAGCACAAAACCGCCCAGTACCATCGAGTGGGAGTGAGAGCGCTTGCTTCGGCCTCGATGAACCTGCTTCAAGCCATTCTTCTCGGCGTCATCCAGGGACTTACGGAATTCATTCCGATCAGCAGCACGGCGCACCTGATCCTCACCCAGAAGCTCATGGGTCTGGATCACGTGCTCACGCCCGCGCAGATCACCGCGTTTGTCGCGGTGATCCAGCTGGGGACGCTGGCGGCCGTGCTGGCTTACTTCTCAGGCGACCTCCTCGTCATGGCCTCCGCCTTCGTGCGTGCGAACTTCAGCCGGACTGCGCGCAGCGAGCCGGAAACGCGCGGCGCCGCGCGGCTCGGCTGGCTGATCATCATCGGATCCGTGCCGGTCGCCGTGGTCGGCCTGGCGGCCAAGGAGATCATCGAGGGGCGCCTCACCAAGAACCTGTACGTGATCGCCGCCAGCATGATCGCCTGGGCGGTGTTCCTGCTCATCGCCGAGATGGTGGGGAGTCGCACGAAAGCGCTGCGCGACCTGGGCGTGACGGATGCGATGGTCGTCGGCGTGGCCCAGGTGTTTGCGCTCATTCCCGGCTCCTCGCGTTCGGGCACGACGATCACGGGCGCGATGTTGATGGGGGCGACCCGGGACGTCGCGGCGCGATTCTCCTTTCTGCTCTCGATCCCCGCGGTCGCGGCCAGCGGCCTCGTCGAGTTCAAACAGGCAATCCGGTTCCTGGACGGCGTTGGGTTTCTGAACCTGACCGTGGCGACGCTGGCGTCGGGGCTGGTCGGCTATGCGAGCATCACCTTCCTGCTACGCTACCTGCGCCGCCACACAACCTACGTGTTCGTCGCGTACCGGCTGATCGTGGGCGCCGTCATCCTGGCGCTGGTGATCAGTCGGGCGGTAACGCCGTAGCGGGAGTGAGTGGTGAGTGGTGGGTGGTGAGTGGTCAGAGCGTGTGAAAGAATCGACAGTGAAGACCGTCAAGGAGCCACCACGCTTGTTCGGCGCGGGTCTCCTGACCCCGCCGCTCGCCCGGCCGCAGGCCTCTCGGGCATGCTGGAGACCTTGGGTCCAAACGGACGGCGGGGTCGGGAGACCCGCGCCGAACGGGGGCAAGGGCAAGGGTGGCACACTCCGAGTCGTGCGATATTGGGCGAAATGTGGCCTGCGACTCCGTGGCGTTCATGCCGGCGGCATGGGTGTGGCGCCCGGCGGCGGGGTGCCCCCGCCTTCGCGAATGTAGCGCGCCCGCATGGTCGCGTATTTCTCGGGGGTCATGGCGTCGGGCTGGGTAACCCCGCCGACGGCCGCCTCGCGAAAGTACTTCTCGAGAAAGGGGCGGCACCATCCGCACCCGGTCCCGGCGCCGCCGCACTCACTGATCTGGCTCGCGCGCCGCGGCTTGTGTACGCGGATGAAGTTGAGGATCTTCCGCTTGGTGACGTGAAAGCAGTAGCAGATCTTGTCGTCGGCCTGCATCAGCATATTATAGCGACGAAAAGTCGCTGCGCAGCTGGCGAAGTGTGACGCGGTGGTATCGCTGGGGTGGCACGCCGGGACGCTTCGAAAGGGCGGGGTCAGCGCGCGTCGCCCAGGGCCGGGCTCTCTGCCGCCCGCCTACGCCACCGCCTTGCTGGGCGAGATCGCCAAGGGGAGCTTCACCGTGAAGGTGGTACCGCGGCCGACGACGCTGTCCACGCGGATCCGTCCGTGGTGCGCCTCGATGATGTCCCGGCAGACCGACAGACCGAGCCCCGTGCCCCCCTTGCCTGTGTCGTCCGGTCCCTCCTTGGTCGTATAGAACGGCTCGAAAATGCGTGGCAGCCGATCCGCCGGGATGCCGCCCCCGGTGTCCGAGATCAGGATCTCGGCCATTTTCGTGTCCGCCGCCTCACGCACCTCGATCCGAAGATGCCCGCCGTCCGGCATCGCCTGCCGCGCGTTGATCACCAGGTTCAGCACGATCTGCTGGATCTGAGCGGCCGAGACGATCGCATGGGGCTGGCTACGGAACTGCGTGTGTAGCTTGACGCGGTGCTTCGAGAGATCCTTCTCCACCAGCACCAGCACCTCGTTCACCAGCGCGACGACGTCCGTCGGCTTGCGGTCGCCGGGCCGCGCTCGCGCGAAGCCGAGCATGCCGCCGGTGATCTGCGCCGCCCGCTCGCTCGCCTTCAGAATTTTTTCGAGCGACTTCTTGCGCGACGCCTCGTCCCCCTTGGTCAGCCCGAGCTTCGCGTAATTGATGATTGTGGTCAGGATGTTGTTGAACTCGTGCGCGACGCTCGATGCCAGAGCGCCCAGGCTGGTGAGCCGCTGCGCTTGCAAGAGCTGCTGCCGCAGCGCCTCAAGCTCGTCGCGGCCCGGCATCGCTTCATCCCCTCGGGCCATGGTCTCCTCCTGAGCGGCATCGGTCGCACACGTCCCGCACCGGCGGTCCGGGCGGGCTTCGAGCGCACCGCTCCCGCCGGGCTCCGCACGATCGCTACGGCCGTTATCGGCGGCCGGCGCCGTCCTCTTCACTGTCGTTCGGTATAATGAGCCGCACCCGCCCGACCG
>JBGPMX010000592.1:0-3798 GCA_041487215.1 Planctomycetia bacterium
CCGTAGGGGAACCTGCGGTTGGATCACCTCCTTTCTAAGGATGATTCTCCGGGCCCGGCAACGGGCCTGGTACTTAATCGGCGCATTCCACGTTGGCCCAAGAAGAACCCCGAATTGATATCGAGAACCCCTCGGACGGGTAACCGCCCGAGGGGTCTTTTTTGCGCGCCCGCCCCAAAGAAGGACTCACCGCAGAGACGCCGAGAACGCCGAGCCAGGCAAGGCAGTTGAACGGCGCGAACCTAAACGACGAGAATGCCGGCATGACGATCGACCAACTCCAAGAGATGCACCAGACACGCCCGTTCCGGCCGTTTCGCATCCACCTGGCCGACGGCCGCCACCATGTCACTGGCCCGCCACTACCGGGCGTCATGCTCCGCGAACCAGTCGAGCACGCGGCGGAGCACGTCCGCGCGGTGACGCGGCTGGCGGATGCCGTGCCCCTCGTCCGGATAAATCACCATGCCCGTCTCCACCCCGCTCGCCTTCAGCGACTCGTAGAACATCCGCCCCATGGCGATCGGGCAGCGGCGGTCGTCGCGTGAATGCAGGATAAGGGTCGGCGTCCGCACCGCGGCCGCGTAGGTGATCGGGCTGTGCGCACGCAGCGCCGCGGGCACCTCCCAGGGCCGCCCGCCGAACTCCCACTCCGGCCAGCTCTTGAGATCGCTCAAGCCCCACATCACATTCAGGTCCGTCACCGCGTTCTGCGCCACCGCTGCGCGGAACTGGGTCGTGTGCCCCACCAGCCAGCAGGTCATGAATCCGCCGTAGCTCACGCCGTACACGAACTGCCGCTCCGGATCGATTGTCCCGTCGCGCGCCAGCTTGTCGATGCCGCTCAGGATGTCGCGCATGTCGCCGCCGCCGAAATCGGATCGGTCCGCGTCGACGAACTTCTGGCCGTACCCCTGGCTGCCCCGGAAATTCGGTTGGAAGACGGCATAGCCGTGCGCCGCCAGGAGCTGCACCGTGAAGTCGAACCCGCGCGCGGAGCGGCCGTGCGGCCCGCCGTGCGGCGCCAGCACGAGCGGGTACGGCGCTTGGGCGACTTCGGCGGGGGGCACGGTGACGAGGCCCTCGATCTCCATGCCTTCGCCATTGTCCCATGAAACGAGCCGTGTCTCGGCCTGCAGTCGATCGTCGAGAAACCGGTTGCCTGCCGGCGTGAGTTCGGCCCGGTGTGCGAACCGCTTCGCGCCTTCGCTCGCATCGTTTGCCACGTCCGCCAGCGGGACGCCTTGGCCCGTGTCGAGCGCTACGCGGTAAGCCGGCGTTTCGCTGCGCAGCGACGCGTTGTAGATCAGATGGTCGCTGCGGTCCCAGCAATCGTCCGGCAGCGGAAAGACGGGCGGCGGATGCGGCCGGTCCCCCGCAGCCGGATCGTGGTGATCGAAGAGCGTCCGAGTATTGGCCGCGTCCCCGGCACGCAGCGTGACAATCGTGAGGTTGAACGCATCCATGTGCGATCCCTTGCGCGGGATCGATAGGCACGCCAGCCGCTTGCCGTCCGGCGCGAAGCGCGGCGAGACCTCGGGCCCCGGCCCGGATGTCAGGCGGCGGATCGCGCGGCTCTCGAGGTCAATCGCCCAGAGATCGAAGTTCTTGTTGATGCTGTAGCGCACGGATTCGCGGTCGTCGCTGCGGTTGGCGTGCACGACCAGCATGCGCCCGTCCGGCGACCATTGCGGATCGCCGTACCACGCCTCGTCGTCGGGCGTGACGCGCTCGATCTCGATTGCCGCGTGGTCCGCGCCATTGGGACTCAGCTCGGCGATCCATACCGCGGCCGGGCCGTAGCCGGTGTAGCCTTCTCCTTGGTCCTCGCGCACGATCCGGACATTGTTGGCGATCTCTTCGGGCGTGCGCGGGTCTTTGCCGCTGTCGGCAACGAAGGCCAGGCGCCGGCCGTCGGGCGCGAACGCGACGCGGCCGTAGAAGCCGTCGTTGAAAACGCGGCCGTATGGCTTCTTGGGGCCGGCGAGCGGAAGTGCGCGGCTGCTCTCGTCGCAGACAATGAGCCACACATCGGTTGGAGCATCCGATTGCGGCGGCGCCGGGGGCACCGGGTCCCAGCCCTCGGGGCGCGATCGCGTCGAAAGAAAGGCGATCCGCTTGCCGTCGGGCGCAAAGACGGGCGCGCGGCCGTCCGGCTCGTCCGGTTCGAGCGGCCGCGCGCTGTCGCGCGCGTCGCGCACGACCCACAACGCCTGGCGCTCGGCCTGGGTGTCCGGGTCGATCCACTGCCGGACGCCGACGGCGCACGAGCCGTCCGGGGACAGAACCGTGCCACGCATCGCCTCCAGGCGATAAATATCTTCGAGAGCGATCGGCTGCTTCGCCGCTTTGCCCGGTTCGCCGCACGACGTGAAGCCTGAGGCGGCCAGGGCAAGGAGCAATCCGGTGAAGCACGAAGCCAACCTCGCGAGCGATCCGATCCAGCGACGGCGCATCGGTTTGTCCTCGGAAAGATGAAGCTGCAAGAAGCTGGCAGCGAGTATAGGGGGTGCGCGCGCCATCGACTACAAGGATTGCGTTTGGTTACCACGCGGCTCGGGCAGCCACGATGTTGGGTGGCTCCCCTGGCTTCGGCGCGGGTCTCCGACCCCGCCGCTTGAGCTGACCGAATAGCTCCCGGCGCTTTCCCTCCCTCACTCCGGGGTTCACCGCCCCTCACCCCCAACCCCTCTCCCCACGCTTGCTGCCATGATCCCCGAGGGCAGCTGCGCGTGGGGCGAGGGGAGAGGGTGGGACGTGAGAAGCGCAGGAAGATGACATAGGCTTCTGCGCCCCGGGTGGCGGGGGTCGAGTCTTCGAGCCCCCGCTTGGGGTGCTGGGGGCGAGCGGCTCGTCCCTCGCAGCTCGACCCCAGCCACCCGACGTGTGTTAAGCGCGTACAGCTCTGCCCTCGCCCCACGTTTGCTCCTCAGCGCATCATCTCCTCATGGGAGAGCCTCTCTTCGCGCAGACCTCTCCCCTCGCCCCACGGGAGCCCCTCTCATGGATCCTAGGGGCGAGCGTGGGGAGAGGGGTTGGGGGTGGTTGGGGGTGAGGGGTGGCGAACCGGCGGGGTGACGGGCGCCGGCGAGCAACGACCGAGCCGCAATCCGCGAGCACAGGTGGGCAAGCCACCTGTGAGACGCGAGCGGAATGCCGAATCTCGCATTCATTGCCTCCGGATGATAGGCTGTGCACGCTGCAGTAACGTTTGAGAGTGGTTCGGCGGCGAGCCGTTCGTAGTGACCGCATTCATGCGGCCTGGGCCTGAGGCGGCCGAGTCCGGAGGCTTGCTCATGTTCTGGATCGCAGCGACTCCTACCGACCTGCGTCGCGGGCTCACGCGGCGCGACTGGCTGCGCGTGGGCGTGGCGGGGGGCCTCGGCCTCTTGGCACGCCGGCCCGGTGACATTCTTGCCGCCACCGCGGCGGCCGCCGCCCCTCGAGCGGCCGCCGGATCGGGCACGGCCAAGTCCTGCATCCTGATTTACCTGTTCGGCGGCGTCAGCCAGCTCGACGTCTGGGACCTCAAGCCCGCCGCACCGGACGGCATCCGCGGCGAGTTCAAGCCGATTCCCAGCGCGGTGCCCGGCATCCAGATCACCGAGCACTTGCCGCGTCTGGCGCGGCACATGGACAAGATCGCGCTCGTGCGCTCGATGGCGCACGGGGACCACAGTCACGGGTCGTCGGCGCACCGCATGCTGACCGGCTATGCCCCGGCTCGGCTCGGTGAGATCGTCCCGCCTTCGCCCGAGGATTATCCGCATTACGGCGCGGTGGTCACCGAGCTAAAGC
>JBGPMX010000593.1:0-3797 GCA_041487215.1 Planctomycetia bacterium
GCGAATACGTTCGGCGTCGGCCAGGGCCTTGGAGAGGATCTGCGAGCGCTCGGTATCGGCCTGGCTGCGGATCTTGGCCGCTTCACTCTTCCCCTCGGCGCGGTACTTCTCCGCCACCCCCTGCCGCTCGGTGCGGATCATGTCGAAGATGGCCGGCTTGACCCCCTCCGGGTGGTTGAACCGCTTGATCCGGACGTCAACGACCTCGACCCCGAACTGGTCGATGGCCGTGCCGCGCACGTCGCGGGTGAGCTCGCGGGTCAGCCGGTCCAGCTCGATTTCCTGATCGAGGCTGACGAACTGGGCGAGGCTCATGCGGCCGACCCTGGCCTTGAGGATCGAGTCGACGCGCTCGCGCAAGCGGTCCTGGGCTCCGGCGATGGTGCCCACCGAGCGGAGGAAGTTGAGCACGTTGCGCTGGACCTCCGCGCGGGCGTCGGCGTCGCTGGGCGGCCGCTGTTCGATCTCCGCCCGGATCTCCGGCTCGGTTGGCGGCCGCGCTTCCAGCTCGTCCCGGATCTGCTCCGCGCTCGGTTCCGCACCGTTCTGGCGGCGCAGCCGATCGGCCGCGATCCGCCGGCAGGGGATCTGCCAGTGCTGCACGAAGTCGATGCCAGGGATGCGCCAGCACACGTACCACTCGATGCTCAGCGGCGGCCCGCCCAGGCTTTTGTCCCGTTTGTCCTGCTGGGTCGCCACCCCAATCATGCTCGTGCGCGGCGCGTCGTGCGTGAGCATCTGGCTGCCGGGCGGGTTAAGCATCTGCAGGCGGCGATCGAACCGCCGCACGCTCTGGTACGGCAGCTTGAAGCGGAGTCCCGGATCCACGTAGAGTTGGACCGGCTTGCCGAATTCCGTGACGTACGCGTACTCGGTCTCGTCTACGAAGAACGCCACCGACCACGCTGCCAGGCCGACGACGCCAACCACGGAGAGTAGTGCCAGTCCGCGCAGCCATGCCCCGCGCCGCGCATGCCCGTGGTCGTGCCCGTGCGCGTGGTCGTGCCCGTGCGCGTGGTCGTGGTCGTGCGGGGGGTCCTGCTCGTGCCCGTGCTCGTGCGGGTGCCCGTGTCCGTGCGCGTGTTCATGATCGTGCGCGTGTGCATGCCCATGATCGTGCGGATGCTCGTGGGGGTGGGCGTGCGGGGGGCCGCTGCCGTGCGTAGAACCCGGATCCGGATCGTGCGATTCCTGGTGCATCAGATCACCTCGGACGTTTGGCCGATCACTCGTCGTCCCCCTGCGGCGACCGGGTCGGGGCGGCCAGGACGGGGGGAAGCGGCTGCTGCTTGAATCGGTCGGGGTTGGCCAGGAAGAGCTGGCGGCGGCCGGCGGCGGCCGGATCGAGCACGAGCTTCTCTTTATCGGGGAGCGTCGCTTCGATCATCTCGAGATAGAGCCGCAGCTCGGAAAGCTCGGGCGCAAGCGCGTAGGCGGCCTGGCGCCGGCGAAACGCATCGGCCTCGCCCGCCGCCCGGCTGACCCGGTCGCTGCGCAGCGCCTCGGCCTTGAGGATCTCGCTCTCGGCCTCGCCGCTCAGCGTCGCTGCCTCGCGGAGCTTGCTCCACACCTCCGCGCTGATACCGGACGAACCCGGCTCGCGTCGGTCAAGGATCTCAGCCGCGGCCCGCCCCGCCGCCCCGATGATCTGCTGTTGGCGGTAGGCGACTGCCTCCTTCTGGAGCCGTTCGCGATCCTTGAAGGCGCTCGAAACATCGTGGAACGCGCTGACCACCTGGAGCGGCGGGTGCACGTCCTCCAGCGACACCGATCGCACCTCGACCCCGAGCTGGTACTGATCGGCCCGTGCCTGCAAGAGATCGTGCGCCTGTTGCTCGATCTCGCCGCGTGCAGCCGTGAGGATCTCCCAGAATGCGCGGTGAGCGGCGATCTCGCGCAGCACGCCCTCGGCCAGCGCCTTCAGGAGGTCGTCCGGATTGCGCACCGCGAACAGGTAGTGTGTCAGCTCGGAGCGACGCACGCTGAACTGGACGGCCGCGTTCATTTCCAGCAGGTTCTCGTCCCCGGTAAAGACCAGCGCCTCGTCCTCCACCCGTTCGATCAGCCCCTCGCCGTGCGTGCTGGTCCACTCGACCGGCTGGCCCGATTCGCGTGCGGCGGCATTCGGCTTGCTGCGGAAGCCGATTTCCGCAACTCGCACCCGGTCGGGCGCGAACCGGATGATCGTTTCGATGGGGGGCGGGAAGCGCACGGCCAGGCCGGGCTCGAGGATGGCCGTGATGCGGCCGAACCGTTTCACGACGCCGAGCTCGTCGGGCCCCACCGCGTTGATGCCGCTGGCCAGATACCCGAGCGCTGCCAGGGCGACCAGGGCGAATGCCGCCGGGCGCGCGTGCCGGCCGAGCCAGGCCAGCGGCTCGACCAGGGGGCGCACGAGCCGGCCGGCGCGACCGGCGAGCGACGCGGCCGACGCCTCGATCTGCCCGAGCGGCGATCGCTCCCACTGCTCGAACCAGAGCAGCCGCATCGCGTTGACCAGCACCAGGAACGAGCCGATCTGGTGGTAAATAGCGGCTCCGACAGGCCCGAGCTTCTGGAGCGCGGCCAGCAGAATTGCCACCGCGTTCACGAAGAACGCGAAGACCACAATGTTCTGCCAGATGACGCGGACCACGGCGCGGCTGAGCCGAACCAGGTCGGGCAGTGGAGCAAGCGGATCGCCCATCAGGATGATATCGCCCGCTTCGGCGGCGATGTCGCTGCCCACGCCGCCGAGCGCGAGCCCAACGTCGGCCGACGCGAGGGCGGGGGCGTCGTTCACGCCGTCGCCCACCATGGCGATGCGCACCGGCCGCCCGCCCGATCGAGCGGCCTCGCCCGCCTGCTGGCGGCGCCGCGTGATCCACGCCGCCTTCTCTTCCGGGAAGAGCTCGGCGTGGAACTCGCTCACCCCCACCGCGGCGGCGACGGCCCGAGCCGCGGGACGCCGGTCCCCGGTCAGCAACACGATCTCCTCGATGCCCAGATGCCGCAGCGCGTCGACGACCGCGTGCGCTTCGGGCCGCACGGTGTCGCGGGCGCCGATCACGCCGATCACGCGCCCGTCGAACGCGATCGCCAACGAGGTCTGGCCGGCGGCGTCCAGCCGCTCAAACGCGTCGCTCACGTCGCGGCTCAGGCCGATCCCCTGCTGCTCGAGCAGCCGGGCGTTGCCCACGCTGATCTGCGGCCCGCGCGCGGCCGGAACGCTCGCAACTTCCCCCTGCTCCGCGAGGCGAGCGACCACGCCGGCGCCGGGGAATGCGCGAAAGTCCGCGATCGCGGGCAGCGTTAACCCGCGGCGGCGTGCCTCGTCGAGGATGAGCCGGGCAACCGGGTGCTCGCTGTGCTGCTCGGCGGCGGCCGCCACCGCGAGCACATGCTCGGGGGACTCCCCCCCCATCGGCAGCACCTCGCCGAGCTCGAGCCGCGCCTCGGTGAGCGTGCCCGTCTTGTCGAACACCATGACGGTCGCGGCGGCGAGCCGCTCGAGCGCCTCGCCCCCCTTGATCAGCACGCCCCGTTTGGCGAGCCAGGCAAGCGCCGCCATGATGGCGGCCGGCGTGGCCAGAATCAGCGCACACGGGCATGCCACCACCAGCACCGCCAACGCCGGATAGACGCTTAGATTTGCAGCGATGCGGAGGCTCGGCCGGGACATTTCGGGGCGGAACGGGCCGATATTCCAGATCAAGTTTCCGGCAAAGGTAAGCGCCGCCAATCCCAGCACTACTGGAAGAAACCAGCGGGCCAATCGATCCGCATGCCGCTCGATCGGCGCTTTGTCCCTGAGCGCC
>JBGPMX010000594.1:0-3788 GCA_041487215.1 Planctomycetia bacterium
CCGAACCGGCGCCGCGCCGGCTTGGCTCTGCTCGGTGTTGTCACATGCGTCGGGAACTCGCCGCTTTCGTCTGGCCCGAAGGCAGTGAACGTATTCTATAGCCAGCCCGCGGCCCTGAACAGGCTGCGGCACGGCCAGGCCCCGGCGGCGTTAGGACACGCTTTTCCGGCAATACCGCTAGATCTTGCCAAGTTTGGGCAGAAAGCGGCCGATAAAGCTAACGAAAGACCGCCCGGAAGGAGATGCTCCCTTGCGCTCGACGGCTGTCGTCCTCATGATCGCGTCCCTGGCGCTGGCCCTCTGTGGCACGGGCTGCCATCCGGGGGACATTTGCAACGCCGTGCCGGACGATTCCAAGTTCGGGGCGCCGTGCCGCCTACTGCACGACTCCCCGTGCGTGACGGCGTCGCTCGACCACATCCAGGTGCTCCTACCGGACATGTCGCGGCCGCCCACGCCCAGCGACCCCGAATCGCTCGAGCTCTGGCAGCTCACGCTCAAGGACGCCCTGACGATCGCGCTGGAAAACTCCGAGGTGGTGCGCACGCTGGCCGGAGGCGTGGCAGGAGCCGTGCAGGGGAGCGGACCGACCGCGGTCGCCAGTGCCGCGGGCGGCTTCGCGTCAACGGCGGGGGCGACGACGACGACCACCACCACCGGCACCGGCACCGGGGCGCCGGGCGGCGCCAGCCCGGGGCTCACGGCGCTGTCGTCGGTGGCGCAGGGCCAGGCCGCCTTCGGCGGCCCGGTCACCATCTACGACCCGGCGATTTCCGAAACCCAGGTCCAGGCCGCCTTGGCCGCGTTCGACACCACGCTCGAAACCAGCATGTTCTGGGAACAGGACGACAGGCCCCCCGGCACGTCCTTCCTGGGCGTCTTCCGGCAGCCCGGCATGCGCGACACGGCCACGTTCCGGTCCGCCCTCACGAAGCCGCTCGCCACCGGTGGCCAGGCGCGGATCGCGTTCAACACCGACTACCTGCTCGTGCCGCTCCCCCGCGCCCCCGGCGTCGCGGACGACAAGGCCCAGTACACGTCGAACGTCGAGTTCTCGCTCCGCCAGCCGCTGCTACGCGGCGCCGGCGTCGAATTCAACCGGGCGCCCATCGTGATCGCTCGCCTGCAATCCGACCAGTCCGTCTGGGATTTCAAGCAGGCCGTGCTGGCCCTGACACGCAGCGTCGAGGAGGGGTACTGGAACCTGCACTCCGCCTACGTGACGCTGCGCTCGGTGGAAGAAGTGATCCCGCTGGCGGCCGAGGTGGTGCGGATCGAGGAGTCGCGTCTCGAGTTCCAGAAGGCGATCCCGGCCGACGTGGCGCAGGCGCGGACGCAGTTCGAAGAATTCCGCCAGCAGCGTGTCCAGGCCATGGCCAACCTGCTGGCCGCCGAGGCCGCGCTCCGCCAGGTGCTCGGCCTGCCCCCCGCCGACGGGCGACGCATCGTGCCCAAGGACGATCCGCTCGACGTCCCCGTCCGGGTCGATTGGGCGGCCACCGTCACCGCGGCGCTCGAGAACCGGCCGGAGATCGTCCGCGAGCGGCTGGCCGTGCGTGTTCGCGAGCTGCAGCTGCTCATCGCACGCAACGGGCTCCGCCCCCAGCTGGACGCCGAGGGGCTCTGGCGCGTCAACGGTCTGGGCCAGGCGCTCGATGACGCCATCGACGTCATCACCGACGACAAATTCACCGACTGGCAGCTGGGAGTGACACTGCGGATCCCGCTCGGGTTCCGCCGCGAGGCGGCCGACGTCCAGCGCGCCCAGCTCGAGCTCGACAAGGAGAACGCGATCCTGCGGGAACGCGTGCACGAGACCGCACACACGCTGAACAACATCGTCCAGAACATCGACGCGCTCTATGAGCAGTACCAGGCCGCGCGGGCGCGCCGGCAAGCGAGCCGCGAGTGGGCGCAGGGCGCACGCATCCGCTTCGAGAACCCGCCCCCCGCGGCTGAGGGACAAGATGCACTGCTGAATGCCCTGAACATCTACCTCCAGGCGCTCCGCTCGAGCACCGCCGGAGCCACCGACGTGGCCAGCCTGCTGTCACGGTACAACACGGAGCTCGCTCGACTGGAAGAAGCCAAGGGGACCCTGCTCGCCGCGAACAACATCCGCCTCGACGAGGACCCCTGTGCCATCGTGCGCCAGCACCAACGCCTGCTGCCACACCTCCCTCTGGGAGAGTTGCCCGAGCCGCCGCCGCCCGCCACGCAGTCCGACCGGCCGGCTGGCCCGGAGGTGGGATGGAGCAACGCGCCAGCCTTGGACGCCGCCCTCATCGCCCCGTCACGCACCGCGCCTTGATAGGCGAAACCGCGCGGTGACATGCCCAGAGCCCCAGTCACTCCAGCGCTGGGCGTGGCACTGGCGCCGCTGCCCGACGATGCCTCGCTGTCATCCTGAGCGCAGCGAAGGATCTTTGGAGTGCGGCGACTTGTCGCCGCTTTGGTTTCCTCTGCGGGATGGTAGGCGCGCCGCCACTTTCGCCGAAAAGCGGCGAAATCTGCAAAAACTAGGAAGAGATTTTGCCGCCCAACTGCTCTGGCGTATTTCAGCTTTTTGGCAATTATGCCGATAGGGTGGAGTGACCGTCGGCGGGCCGATTCGGCGTCGCCCCGCGGCGGCCGTTCTCCCCTTCGTTTCCGGAGCAAGGATGGTTGCGCGACACAGAGCCCGATCCGCGGATCCCATCGTGATCACGGGGATCGGTCTGGTCACGCCGCTCGGCGGAGACCGCGAGACATCCTGGAAAGGCATCCGATCCGGCCACAGCGGGCTGCGCTTGGTCCAGCTGGGCGATGGTCTGACGGTGGTCGGGGGACCGGCGGCGTCGGAGCTGGGGGAGGGCCCCGACCGCACCCACCGCATCGCCGAGCGTGCCTGCGACGAGGCGGTGGCTGATGCCGGGCTGGACCTCGAGCGGATCGACCGGGATCGCGCCGGTTGTGTCGTCGGCATCGCCGGCTGTCCGACGTCCGAAACAATAACAGTGATCCGGCAGAACCAACCGGAGTCGGGGCGCTACTGGGAGGCATCGATGCCCGCCCAGGCGGCCGCGACCATCAGCGCGCGCTACGGCCTGTACGGCCCGTCGCTCAGCCCGGCGGCGGCGTGCGCTACCGGGCTCATCGCGGTGCTGCGTGCCGCCGACTGCATCGAGGACGGCTACTGCGACGTGATGCTGGCCGGCTGCGCCGACGCATCGCTCAACCGCTTCTCGGTGAGCGGCTTCCGCAACCTGCGTGTGCTGGCCGAGGGGGACGACCCGGCCTCGTGCGTGCGGCCGTTCGACCGCGGACGCAAGGGCTTCGCGATCGGCGAAGGGGCGGCGATGTTCGTGCTGGAACGCGCCAGCCACGCCGCGGCGCGCGGCGTGCCCATCTACGCCGTGCTCGCCGGCGGCCTGTCGGGCAGCGACGCCTACCACGTCACGCACCTGAACCCCGACCCGTCGAACCTGGCCTGGATGATCCGCCGCACGCTCCACCGCGCCGGCGTGTCGCCGTGGGACGTCGACTACATCAACGCGCACGGCACGGCGACGCAGCAGAACGACCTGGCCGAGGCGCAAGCGATCCGTCAGGCGTTCGGCGCTTCCGCCGACGAGGTCCGGGTCAGCGCCGTGAAATCGATGATCGGGCACCTCATCACCGCGGCGGGGGGCGTCGAGCTCGCCATCACGGCGCTCGCCGTGCGCGACGGCTTCATCCCGCCCACGATCAACCTGGCCGACCCCGACCCGGCGTGTGCGCTCAACTGCACGCCACTCTACGGCGTGGCC
>JBGPMX010000595.1:0-3787 GCA_041487215.1 Planctomycetia bacterium
CCAACTGCTCGAGATGCGCGTGCCCGCGCCGGCCGGCCACGCCGGCGGGGCGTCGCCGCAAGCACTGGTTGAATGAGCCCCACACGAACGGAGTACCAGGGACCATGGATGATTCGCTCGTGCGGCTCGAACGCGTCGCTGCCACGGCGATCCTCACGCTGGATCGCCCGGACAAGCGCAACGCCCTGAACCGAGCCGCAGTCGCCGCGCTTGGCGCACGCCTGGCCGCTGCGGTTGCCGACGAAACCAGCCGTGTCATCCTGCTCACGGGAACCGGCCCAGCGTTCTGCGCGGGCCTCGACCTGGACGAGCAGAACGAGACGCTGCTCGGTCCCGGCGCACGCGACCGGATGCAGCACGATGCCCGGCAGCTTGCGGCGGTTTATCGCGCGCTGGCCACTTCGCCCAAGCCGACGATCGCGGTGGTGAACGGGCCGGCGGTCGCCGGGGGCGCGGGGCTCGTCACGGCCTGCGACCTGGCCGTCGCCGCCCCCACGGCCCGGTTCGGCTATCCCGAGGTGCGTCGCGGCATCCTGCCGGCGATGATCGCGCCGCTGCTGGTTCGAACGGTGTCGTATCGCGTGGCGAAGCGGCTGCTCCTGGTGGGAGACCTGATCGAGGCGGACGAGGCGGCGCGGCTGGGTGTCTATCACGGCGTGGTGGATGCCGGAGCACTACGCCGAACAGCCCTGGAATGGGCGACGGAGATCGCTCGCGGCGGCCCGGCGACGATCGCCGGGACCAAGCGCTGGCTGGACCGCTCGGCCGGATTGGAGGACCTGTGGATGGAGAGCGCCGACGCGAGCGCGGTGGCCCGGCTCACTCCCGAGTGCCAGGAAGGACTGCGGGCGTTTCGCGAGAAGCGCGCGCCGCACTGGGGGCCGCCCGCGCCGGGAACCGACCCCGCCGCTACCTGACCCGTTCGACGTACTGCTTGCTCGACGTGTCGATGCGCACGGTCTCGCCCGGGTCGATGAACGAGGGCACCTGGATTTTGAGCCCGGTCTCGAGCTTTGCTTCCTTGTACTGGTTCGTGACGGTCGCGCCCTTGATCGACGGCGGCGTCTCCGTGATTTTTAGATCTACCGTGCGCGGCGGCTCGACGCTAACCGCTTTGCCGTCGCAGTACATCGCGGACACCTGCGCATTCGGGAGCAGGAAGGGCATCACATCATCGACCATGTTGGTCGGAAACGACACCTGGTCGTACGACTCCGTGTCCATGAAGACGTGCTCGTTGCCGGACGAGTAGAGGTACTCCATCTTCTTGTTCTCGACGAACGCGACGTCCACGTCGTCGGTCGAGCGCAGCCGCTTCTCGATGATCGTGCCCGTGTTCAGGTTGCGCAGCTTGGTCTGGACCATGGCACGCCAGTTCCCCGGCGTGACGTGCGTAGTCTCGAGAATGAGGAATGCCTGGTTATCGAGCTTGATCACCTGCCCGCGGCGGATTTCGGTCGCTTTCATGGTCAAACCCTTCGGATCTTCGGTTGCTGACAGGCGGATAGCCAAGCCACACATTCGCGCAGATTTGGCGGCATCCCGCAAGGGGAGTTTCGCCGCGTGCCGCTGAACCGGCCCGGCACGCCGGACGGCTGCGCCGTTGCTGCAGGAGACCCGCGGGTCGGATGAACCGGCGCGATGAGAGACCCGCGCCGAACGGACGGGCGCGCTCGGATGCGGCCGGAAGCCGCGGGTCGGGACCGGCGAGTGAATCAGGCGGCGGGCGCGCTGGGCGCGGCGCGGCGTCAGTTGCTTAAAGAAAAGACCTTCCAGCCATCGTCCTCTTTGCGGACGTTGACCTGTTTCCTCCCTTTCTTCACGTCCGACCCCTCGCCGATGACCACGGTGCGCTCATCGCCGCGGCGTACCGGCGCGACAAGGACAAACTGGAGTTTGCCGTACTTTTCGGACAGGTTCGTGACGGCACGCTCGTCGGCGTTTCCGTCGTGGATCTTCTTGAGCTCACCGGCCGCGCGCGACGAGATCAGGCTGGCCAGGGATTCCTTGTCCTGGCTCGCCAGCGCGGCGAGGAAGGACGTCACCGCGTCTTCGGGGGTGCTTGAATCGTTGGCGCCCTTGGAACGGGGCGCTCCGGCGGGGAGATCGCCCGAGGCGCCGTCGTTCGGTCCGCCCGGAGCTCCCGCGCCCTGGCCGGCGTTGCCGCGTCCGCCGGGATACCCGGCCGGTGCACCGGCCTGTTTTCCCTGGCCGGCGCCGCCCGCGCCGCGGCCTGGGTAGCCGCCCGGCATACCGCCTCGCCCTTGCTTGTTCTGGCCGCCTGCGCCGCCGCCGGGGGAACCGGCCGCCGCGTTTCCTTGTTGTTGCCCCTGCCCCTGCCCCTGACCCTGCCCTTGGCCCAGCCCCTTGCCCTGTCCGGGGCCCCCGGGATACCCGGCGGGCATACCGGCTTTGCCTTGCCCGGCGCCCGGAGCGGCGTTGCCCTGGCCGGCGGCGTCCGCAGGATCTCCTGCCGCCTGATTGCCGCCTGCCCCGGCCCTTTGGCCCGCCCCGGCCCCGGCTCCTTGGCCCCCTTGAGCGGCCGGATCGGCCGAGCTGAGTCCGTCGGCCGAGTTGGCGACCGCCGCGCTACCCGGCCCTGCGTTCCCCGCCCCCGGCGTTGCCGGCTGGCCGGCGCCCGCTTGCCCTCCGGCCTGGCCCCCCGCTGCCGGCACTCCTCTTCCGCCCGCCGCCTGTCCGCCCGCACCGGGATAATTTTGGCCTCCCCCCCCCGCCTGCCCGCCGCCTGCACCTTGGGCAGCGGCTCCGGCATAGCCGGCCGGCATCCCCCGCCCGCCTGCTTGCCCGCCCCCTTGGCCGCCTGCTTGGCCGCCCGCGCCGGGATATCCGCCCGGAGCGCTCCCCTGTTGGTTGCCCTGCTTCTGTCCGCCTGCCGCGCCGGCATAGCCTGCCGGATAGCCCTTGCTGGCCCCTGCCTGCCCGCCGCCTGCGGCTTGGCCACCGGCACCCGGAGCGGGCGCGCTCGCCCCTTGGCCCCCGCCCGCCATGCCCGGATAATTCGGCGTCCCAGTCTTGCCGGCGCCCGCCTGAGCGGGGCCACCCGGCGCCATACCCGGTTGCTGGGCCCCACCCGGCGCTCCTTGACCCGGCGGCGCGGGGGATGAGGTCGCGGGATCCGACGAAGCGGTGGAAGCGGGGGTGTTCGACGAGCCTCCGCAGCCGAACGAGACGAGCGCCGTCAGAGTGACTGTCGCCGCGGCTAACCCGCGCGCATGGAGAGCGAGCATGGGGACGACTCCTGCGGAAAGACCGCGTGGTGGTGCAGGGAACGCCGAGCCAACCTTCTGTTTACACCTCGCAACCCGCACCGGTCAAGCGTTTTCCATAGTTTGACCAGGACTGGGGCACCCTGCGACGGGGAGCGGTTCATGGGGACGCTCACTCGTAGGACGGACAATCCTGTCCGTCATTGGGATCGCGGAGGAGACGCCAGCCGGAGCAGGCGCGGACGCGTTCGCGCAGGGAGTGCGAAATGTCCAGGAAGCGTGCGTCGGCGGTCGTGCCGTACTTCTCCGTGAACTCGTCGTACGTCAATCCCTCCTCGGCATCGCTCAAATCGGGCAGGAATCGATCGCCGCGAAAATCTTCGGCCAGGATCCGGAGGGCCGCCCGGCTATGTTCGGGCTCGGCGAGCATGTAGCGCGCGAGTTCGAGCCCCGCGTAGTCGGCCGCGAGGTCCCCGAAGCTGAACCCGCTGCCGCGACCGGACTGTTTCCCGCGCGCGTCCTGGATCTCCTTCTGGAGGCCCAACGCTTCCGCGGCGGCC
>JBGPMX010000596.1:0-3777 GCA_041487215.1 Planctomycetia bacterium
ATGAGAAAGGCGACTAGCCCGATGCCGCCCAAGAAGTGCAGGGGGCGCTGCCCGAAACCGGTCAGAAACGTCACGGTCATGAGATCGAGCAAGCCCTTCGGCAGCCGTCGTACGCCGTACTTCGATCGGCCGTAGCGGCGTGGCCGGTGCCGCACCTCGATTTCACCGACCCGGAACCCGCGCGCATAGGCCATGACCGGGATGAACCGGTGCAGCTCGCCGTACAGGGGGATCTCGCGCACGACCTTAGAACGAAAGCACTTGTAGCCGCAATTGTGATCGTGCAGCACGAGCCCGGTGGCGCGGCTGACCACCCAGTTGAACAAGCGGCTTGGGATGACCTTGTGCCACGGATCGTGGCGCTCGCGCTTCCAGCCGTTCACCACGTCGAACCCCTCGCGCGCCCCGGCCAGGAACCGCGGGATCTCGATCGGGTCGTCCTGCAGGTCGGCGTCCATCTGGAGCACGACCTCGCCGCTGGCCGCCTCGAAGCCGGCGGCGAGTGCCGCGGCCTTGCCGAAGTTGCGACGCAGCCGGATGCCGTGGAACCGTGGATCCTGCGCCGCACAACGCCCGATCTCTCGCCACGATCCGTCGCTGCTGCCGTCGTCGACGAAGATGACCTCGAGCGGCAGGGCATGCTCGTCGGCCACGGCGCGCAGCTCGTTCGCCAGAGGCCCGATGCTCTCGACCTCGTCGAGGACCGGTACAACAACGCTGATGTGCGTGGCGGCGTTGGCGTTTGGTTCCATGCAGCGCGTAGCACCCCGTCGGTCTTGGCCCGGATGGCTCCGGGCGTCATCCTAGCCCGACGCCACGCCAGGGATCGATCAGCCTAGCCCGGCGCGCGAGCGAGCCAGCAGCGTATCGTAGCCGAACGCGCGGTTGAGGGAAGGACTGGGGCCTTACTTGCGCGTCGGGCTAGGTTCCGGACGCTTTGACTCTGGCGCGGCAGAGCGTTTCGGGCACCCAGAACGCGAACGCTGCCAGTGACTCGGCTGCGAGCCAGACCAGTCGCAGCAGCACGGCCGCCACCAACGCGTGCTCGGAACCGACAGCCGGCCCCAGCGTCTCCATCAGGATCCACTCGCGCGAGCCCAGCCCGCCGGGCAGCAGGCTGACGAATCCACCGACCGTTGCCAGTGCCACGGCGGCGGTCGGCAGGGTGATCTGCCGCACGGCCGCGGCTCGCTCGCCCATGGCGGCCAGTACCGCCGCCAGGCTTGCTCCCATGAGGAACCACCCGATCGCGATCATCGCCGCGCCGGCCGCCACGGTCTGCCAGCGCAGAGCCGGAGCCGCCTCTTCCGCGGCAAACGGCAGGGTCCGCAGAGCCAGTCGGGCGAGCCGCGCGGCGGGAGGGATCGCTCCCACGCCGAGCACGACGGCCAGGGCCGCGGCCGCACCCACGAGCAGGCCGCGCCGCGGCGTACCGCTGACCAGCAGGCAGGCTGCGGCGACGCCCGCCCCGGTTGCCATCATCAGCATCGTCTCATGGACGCAAGTCAGCGAGCTGAGGACGGCGTTGACCCCCGGCCCACGCACCAGGGTCGCCCGCAGCACCACTACCAGGCCTTTTCCGGGGACGTACTTGCCCAGGTGCCCGGCGTAGTAGGCCGCGAGCGTGCTGGTCCAGCTCGGGCGCGCCCCGCCGTCGCACATGGCGAGTCGCCAGAACACGGCGCAGGGGGCGAGCCCCACCACGTAGGCCAGCCCGCTCACCACGAGCCACCCCGGGGACAGTGTCAGTTCGTAGGCGGCCAGCTTCTCGCGTTCGCGCCAGGCGCGCCACCCGATGCCCGTCACAACCGCCAGCGCGATCGCCAGGCGCAGCAAGCGTTTGCCCCATCTTTGCCAGCGCTCTCGGGGAGCGTATGTGACGGGAGAGGAGGGCAACGGAACGGATCCGAGGGATTCGAACGCGCGTCGGCAATCCGACTACCATGCCGCAGATCTTGCCGGTTGGCAACAGCATTCTCTAGCGCAGCTCCCATGGGTAGTGACGCAATCGGCGGTCGTGAAATAGGGTGGCACATCCCTGAGGCTTTGCGAAGGGCGTGTGAATTGACGCAGGGCCAGTGTAGCAGCGTTTCTCCGAAACGTTGAAGTGCGGGTCTCGGAGAGACCCGTCTACACCCACGCCCCTCGAAGACTCGGGGACGTGCCACCCCAAGCAGGCCACTACGCGCTTAACTTGGTCGGCTCACGGCGGCCACCGCCTGGGTCATCGCGTCGGCAATGCACTCGAGCGAGGCGAGTGATACGCCGAGCGGCGGCATGGCGTAGAGCACGCTGCCGAGCGGCCGGAGCAGCACCCCGTGCTCCAGGCCGAGCCGTCTCACGTGGCGACCCACGCCGGCCAGATACCCGCCCGCGGCGTCGAGCTCGATCGCGGCGATCGTGCCGCGCACGCGCACGTCGCGAATTCCCGGCCGGTCGCAGAGTGGCGCGAGCCGATCCATCCAGAACCGCTCGATCGCACCGGTGGTCTCACGCAGGCCCGAGGCGAGCAGCCGCCAGTTCGCCACCCCGACCGCGCAGGCGAGCGGGTGCGCGGTGAACGAATGCCCGTGAAAAAACGTGCGCGTCGGGTCGCTCGTCCGCCACGCCGCGACCACATCGGGCGACGCCAGGGTGGCCGCGAGCGGCAGCACGCCCCCCGCGATGGTCTTCCCGGCACAAACAAGATCGGGTGCGATGCCTGCGCTGCGGTGGGCCCAGAGTTCCCCCGTGCGACCCCCGCCCGTCATCACCTCGTCCGCGATGAATAGAACGCCGTGCCGGCGCGTGACCTCGTGGATAGCGCGCAGCGTGTCCGGGGTGTGCATGCGCATGCCGCCCGCGCCTTGCACGAGCGGCTCCAGGATCACGGCGGCCACCTGCCCGCGATGCGCGCGAAGGGCATCCTCGAGCCGCTCGGGCGAGACCGGCAGGCGACGCGCCTGAAACAGCAGCGGCTCGAAGCGGCCGAAAAAGACCGGGTCGCGTCCCACCGCCATCGCGCCGAAGGTGTCGCCGTGGTATGCCCCATCGAACGCAACGAACTGCGTTCGCTCCGGCTCGCCGCGGTGGCACCAGTATTGGTACGCCATCTTCAGCGCCACCTCGACGGCCGTGCTGCCGTCGTCCGAGTAGAAAACGAGGCCGCCCCGCCAGGGCATCGTGGCCAGCATCGCCTCGGCCAGCTCCACGCCCGGGCGGTGCGTCAGCCCTGCAAACTGCACGTGGTCGTACCGCTCGGACGCCTGGGCGAGAGCGCGCATCAGGACCGGGTGCCGGTGTCCGTGCAGGATTGTCCACCACGAGGAGATCGCGTCGATCACGCGCCGCCCGTCCTCGAGCGTCAAGAACTCGTCCTGGGCCGAGACGACCACTTGCGGCGGCTCCGGGTCCTCGAGCGACGTGTACGGGTGCCACACGGACACGCGGTCGCGCTCGGCCCAGCTTGCGGCCTCGGTCGACCGGCTCGTGTGGCGCGTGCCGCCTGCGGATTCGCTCGGCAGCGGCGGCGCTGCGTCGCCGCGAGCGCGTGCCGCGTGCGGTTGGGGAGCGCTTGCCGCGGCGTGCGTGGCGATGGCGAGAAGTGCCTCGATCGTGGGATGCTGCGCGGCGGCGGCAGACGCGATGCTCGGGGCGTCATAGTGCCGTGGCGGCTCGAGCAGGAAAACGGGCGTCTCCGGGGCCTGCATGGCAATCCGGGCGGCGGCGTACGGGTCGGGTGGTCCGACGAGAACCGCGGCGACCGGGCGCATCGCGTGCGAGGCGAGTGCCGCCAGG
>JBGPMX010000597.1:0-3765 GCA_041487215.1 Planctomycetia bacterium
CGCCTTCTCCTCCCCCTTGAGGCTGAACTGCTGGTAGAGGATCTCACGGCGACGCAGCAGGTCCAGGATGAACGGCATCCGCACGTCGCGTAGGAACTTGAGCGCGGCCACGGTAAATAGCCGGCTAGTGCGGCCAGGATGCCCCGCCACGAACACCAGCTCGCCGTCTGCCGCCCCGGCTTTGCTCCAGCGCAGGAAGTGCTCGATCTTTGCCGGCTTGTCGTTTTCGTAGGCTCGGAACAGGCAGATGTCCAGGTCGTAGCGCGGGTACTCGAAGTTGTCCGGGTCCCCGCCGAAGAACGCGATGTCGAACTCGGGAGCGAACACCAGCCGGATGTCGGTGTACTTCTTATAGCGGTAAAGCTGGTACTGCCCCCCCTGGTAGAGCGTCACGACGTCGCTGCGCAGGCCGGTCTGGTCCAGGGATTCCTTCTCGATGGTCGCGATCACGGCGCGGCGCGCCGCAAACGCCTCGGCGGACGTCGTGTCGCTCTTCACCGCCTCGTTGACGCGGTCCGTCACGTCCTCGATCGACTGCAGCACGTTGAGCTCCAGGTCGAGCGCCTTCGGCTCGTCCTCGGGCCGCCGGGCGTGGAAGCCCTCCTTGTAATAGTCGTGCTCCTTCGTGCTGATCTTGTGCAGCGTGTCCGCGCCCACGTGGTGGTTCGTGAGCACGAGTCCGTCGGACGATACGAACGAGCCCGAGCCGCCCGAATTGAACCGCACGGCAGACTTCATCACGTGCTCGACCCAGGGCGGGGTCGGTTCGAAGCCGTAGCGCTCCTGGAGCTGCTTCTTGGGCAGGTTATTGAGCAGCCACATCCCTTCGTCGGCGTCCGCCGTCGCGGCGAACGCAACCAGAACCGCCCAACCGCACATCAGCGCCGCGGCCGTAAACAGTCGTGTTTCGATCATCAGAAGAAGGCCTCGTTGCTAAGGAAGAAAAGAGTTTCTGCCGGCTAAGTAGGTCCGCAGAAAGAGGTACGTCAGGCTTTCCAGCCTGACTCGGTTCGGCATCGGCCTTGTCACGCTGGAAAGCCTGACGTACCCCGATCGGCAGCCTACGTTCTTCCTGGATCCAGGGTGGGATGCCGCTCGGCGCGCGACGCCGTTTCTCTCGCAGGCAGCAGCCAGCCCAAGCCGACCAGCGCCAGGATCAGCACGAGTACGGCGAAGGCCAGGAAGGCGGGGAGCGTGTGCTGCGGCACCTTCAGGCGCGCGCCCTGCGGCAGCTGATCGGGGGGACGCAGCTGTTCCTTGTTCAGTTCGAGCAGCAGCGCGGCCTTCGCGCGGCTGCCCAGCGCGCGCTGGGCGATATCCCCCAGATACGACGGCTCGCCGACCGAGTGGGTCCTCTCCTTGGGCAGCTTGAGCCGGGTGCCTGCGGGCACGCGCGTGTACAGCGGCAAATCGTCGCCGTTGAGCTCCTCGATCTCGGACGCGAACGACTGCACCCGCTGGCGCTCGGCATCGCTCAGCTCGTTCTCGCCCGCACCCAGGCCGAGCTCGCGGCGTGCGAGCCGGTGAGCCGCCTCGGGGAGCGTGGCCTCCTGAGCGAGCGTGTCCTGCCGGTACTGCCACCTGCCGAGCAGCCTGGGGATCTGGTCGCTGAACGAGAAGAATGCGATGATCACGCCGGCGATGGCGCCGCCGGCAATGTAGCCGGTCGCGAGCAACACGCCCGGACTCATCTCTGACTCGGCCTCGGTCCGCGCCGCGCCGCCCGGCCCGCGCGACCACTTGTCTACTACGTAGCGCACCAGGCCGCCCATGAAGATCGGGGTCGAGGACGAAAGCGGCAGGTAAACGCCCACGGCAAACGGCAGCGAGGGCACGCCGCACAGCTCGAGTACGACGGCGATGGAGACGCCCAACAGGACCAGCGTCCAGGGCAGCTTCTGCTTGAGAATGCCGTCGGTGATGAGCGCCATGAGCCGCGCCTTCGGCGCCTTGAACTTCTGAACCTCGGTGCCGTCGTCCCGGCGGTTGATGCTGCCGTTGATGCCCGGATCCACCAGGTAGCGGATCTGCCCCGAGTCATCGACCAGGTACTTGCCCGGCAGCACTGCCTCCGAGTTGCCCTCGGTCGCTTGCCACACGTGGTACAGCGTGCTGTCGTTCGGCGCCCGTGCGCGGTCCGGCAGCGTGCTGACGTCGAGCGGCTCGCGCAGCTCGGGCAGGTTCTTGATCGTGTACACCGTGCTCGCCTGGTTCAGCACAATCAAGATCCAGCCGATCACGATCGCCGACGACAAGGCGCCAATCAGGATCGCGAGCTGCTGGTACTTGGGCGTCGCGCCGACGAGGTAGCCGGTCTTGAGGTCCTGCGAGGTTGTGCCGCCGTTGGAAGCGGCGATGCAGACGACCGCCGCAACGGACAGGGCGGTGAGCCGGTCCTCGGGGCGGGTCCAGCCCAGCAGCAAGAAGATCAGGCACGTGAGCAGCAGCGTGGCGACCGTCATGCCGGAGATCGGATTCGATGACGAGCCGATCTCGCCGGTGAGACGCGACGACACGGTAACGAACAGGAACCCGAAGAGTACGATCAGGACGGCGCCGAGCGGGTGCATATGCAGCTGGGGGACCCACGAGAGACCGTGCTCGTGCAGCCATGTCGTGAGCCAGATGGCGATGACCAGAAGGACGCTGCCCAGCGCGACGATCGAGAGCGGCAGGTCACGGTCCGTGCGCTGCACGGCCTCCCCCGAGTCCGATCGCGCCGCGGTGATGTCGCGCAGCCCCGAGCGGATCGAGCCGGCGATGAGGGGCAGCGCCTGCACGAGGCTGATGATCCCCCCCGCCGCGACGGCTCCCGCCCCGATGTACAGCACGTACGAGCGCCAGATGTCCTCTTCGCTCATCTTGCTGATCAGCATCGTGGACGGGTAGAGCGGCTCGGTCAGGCGGTCGCCGAACAGCCGGATCGCCGGGATAAGCACGAACGACGCCAGCACGCCGCCGGCGACCATGACGCACGATATGCGCGTGCCGATGATATAGCCGACGCCGAGCAGCGCCGGGTTGACCTCCATGGACGCGGTCGCCCCCTTGAACCAGCGGAGCGGCTTCTCCGGAATTTCCTTCCAGAGCTTGAGTCCCTGCCAGAGAAACTGGTAGAGAAACGCCAGGCCGAACCCGACGAAGACGGTCTTCGCGCTCGCTCCTCCCTGCTCCCCCACGATCAGCACATCGGCGCACGCCGTCCCCTCGGGGTAGCGCAGGACCCCGTGCTGCTTGACGATGAACGCGCGGCGCAGCGGGATCATCATGAGGATGCCCAGCAGGCCGCCGAGCGTCGCGACCACCAGGACCCGCCCGGCGTCCATCTCGAAACCGAGCAGCATCAGCGCGGGCATGGTCACGCCCACGCCGAACGCGATCGATTCGCCGGCGGAACCGGTGGTCTGGACGATGTTGTTTTCAAGGATGGTGGCGCGGCGCACGCCGAACACCGCGGAGAAGACGCGGAACAGCGTGATGGACAGCACGGCGACGGGGATCGACGCCGACACCGTCATGCCGACCTTGAGCACCAGGTAGAGCGATGAGGCACCGAAGACGATGCCGAGCACGGTGCCGACCAGCAGCGGCGCCCAGGTGAACTCGGGCATGACGACCCGGTCCGGCACGTAGGGCTGGTGCGGCGGCGCACCGCCCGCCGCCTCCGGCCCGGCCGTTTCCGTCTCTGCGACCGCCATCGCACGCTCCGTCGCGACAAGGGGAAGAGGAAACACCGGCGGAACGCCGGGGTTGCATCAGGGTGGC
>JBGPMX010000598.1:0-3765 GCA_041487215.1 Planctomycetia bacterium
TGCCGATCCGCCCTCCGGGTACCGCACCGCTCTCTTCCGATCCCTATCTGTGTATTGGTTCGAAGCGGCGGTGGCGCGCCAGCGCGACCAGCCGCTTGACCGACTCCTCGTCGCGCTTGTCCGCCACCAGCGTCACATTGCCCGCCTGAACTACGACCAGGTGGTCCACGCCCAGCGTCGCGACGAGCTGCCCGGACTCGCTCACCACGATACAGCCGTGCGTATCCAGGCCGCAGTGGTTGCCAACGATGGTGTTGCCGTCGTCGTCCGTGCCGCGCAACCGTTCGAGCGCCTGCCAGCTACCGACGTCGTCCCAGCGGTAATCCGCCTCGACGACCAGCGCCTTCTGCGTGCCCTCCATCACCGCGTAATCGATGGAGACGCGTTCGATCGCGGCGTACTGCTCGCTCAGGACGGCCTGGCGATCCGGCGCATCCCAGGCAGCGGCGATGCGAGTCAGTGCCCGCTGCATCGCCGGCCGCGACGCGCCGAGCTCTTCAAGGATCGTCGCGGCGGCCCAAACGAAGATGCCGCTGTTCCAATAATACTGCCCCGTCTTCAGGAACGCTTCGGCCAGGTCGAGCGGCGGCTTCTCGCGGAACCCGCCGACCGCGTACACCGGGCTCCCTCCGTGCGATGCCACTGCCGCGCCGCGGTGGATGTAGCCGTACCCGGTGGCCGGCCGGTCGGGCCGGATGCCGAACACGACGAGGCGCGAGGCGTCCGCGGCAATCAGCTCGGCCGCCAGCTCGATCGACGCACGCAGCCGATCGGCCGGCTCGATCACGTGGTCGGCCGGCAGCACAACCATCGTGGCCTTCGGGTCGCGGCGCCGGATGACTGCGGCGGCGAGCCCGATGCAGGGGGCCGTGTCGCGCCGGCACGGCTCGACGATCATTGATTCCGCCGGCAAACCGGGCAACTGCTGCCGCACCGCGTCCGCGTGATCGGCTCCCGTGACGATCCAGGTGCGTTCGGGCGGGACGAGCGGAGCCACGCGTCCCACCGTCTGCTGGATGAGGCTCTGGGTCCCGGCCAGTGCCAGCAGGTGCTTGGGGCGGTTCTGCCGGCTCATCGGCCAGAACCTGGTCCCGCTCCCGCCGGCCATCACCACGGCGTGCAGCATGGGCGCTATTTCCCCGGCCCGATCGGCGGAGTGCCGCAAGGGAACGCCGAGGCCGGCGCGGTGCCGGCCGGCTCGGCCTCACGGCTCGCGCGGTTCCCCCCGCAGCTCGACGGCCTCGCCGCCGAACGCTCGATTGGCCTCCTGATACTGATCCAGGGATCCAATGTCGAACCACACGCCGGCCTCGGGCGGGATGACGTGCGCGAAGACATCGACCTGGCGGTGAAGCCAGGCGACGAAATCCCCCGTGCGATCCGCCGCGTGCCGCTCGGCCAGGTAGCGCGCGACCAGGGCGCGCACCGGTTGCTGGTACGCGTAGATGCCGATGGACGCCAGCGTGCCGGCCGGGTGCGCCGGCTTCTCGACGAATTCGCTGACATGGCCGTCGGGGGCGAGCGTCGCCTGGCCCATGCGGCGCGCGACGTCGAGCGAGCCCACGTCGTAGAGCGCGATCGTGTTGCCCCGCTCCCGGAAGGCACGCAGGAGGGGGTCGAGCGAAAACGTGAAGAGGTTGTCGCCGTTCACCACGATGAAGTCTTCTCGGACGTCCGCGTGTTCCAGCGCAAAGTGAAGGTCGCCGATGGATCCGAGTCTCGACTCGTTGGTCTCGGTCCGGTCATCGATGAGCTCGAGCCGAAGGCGGTGCGGTCGCTCGCGCGCCCACGTTTCGAAGTCCGAGATGAACCGGTGATTCGTGATCAGGACACCGGACGCGATGCCCGAAGCGGCCAGGCGGTCCAGCAAGTGATCGAGCATCGGCCGGCCGGCGACGGGCAGCAGATGCTTGGGGCGGTCGAGCGTCAGCGGACGCAGCCGCGTCGCAAAACCGGCGCACAGGACAACGCACCGCACTCGCTGGCCCTCCACTCGCCCGCCGGCAGACCGCCTGCCTCGTGCGGATCATACCCCACCGGCGCATCGGGCGGCAACCTCGGCTGGCTATTCGCAATCCACGCGCAGGCCGTCATACGCCAGCGCCACCCCGGCGGGCAGCCGGCCGCTCGTCGCCCGGTGGTCGAGATCGTGGGCGATGTGCGTAAAGAAGCAGCGACGCGGGCGCAGCGCGCGCACGACTTCGAGGCTCTCGTCCAGCGAGAAGTGGGTGGGGTGCGGGCGGTCGCGCAGCGCGTCGAGCACCAGCACGTCGAGATCCTTCATCTGCTCCATGCTGCGCGCCGGGATGCGGCTCACGTCGGTGCAGTACGCCGTGCGCCCGAAGCGAAATCCCAGCACCCGAAACGGCCCGTGCAGCAGCCGGATGGGCGTGCACGCCGTGCCGAGTACCTCGAAGGGACTCCGCGCGTCGATCGTGCGCAGCTCGAGCTTCGGGATGCCGCCGGCGGGGATGTGCTCCAGCCGCTCGTCGAAGGCGTACGCAAAGGCGCGACGGAGCACCGCCTGCACCGGCCGCTCGCACCAGACCGGCACGGCGTGCCCCAGCTGCTTGGGGAAGACCCGCACGTCATCCAGCCCGAAGATGTGGTCGGCGTGGTAGTGCGTGAGCAGAACCGCGTCTACCCGGCCGATCCCCTCACGGAGCAGCTGCATCCGCATCTCCGGCGTCGTATCGACCAGCACGTTGCCGCCGGGCAGTTGCATGAGCACACTCGAGCGCGTCCGCTGATTGCGCGGGTCGGGCGACTTGCACACCGCGCAGCCGCAACCAACCATGGGGACGCCGGTCGAGGTGCCGGTACCGAGAAACACGAGTTGCATGATCCAAATCATTTGCCGGACGGCCGGTTAAGGCAATGGGTTTTATTGACCTATCCCGCCCCAAACAAGTAAACTGCCGCCGATGCGCGTCTGAGTGCGTCGAGCAAAACCGGTCGAAACTGTGCCGGAGCCGAACTGGCCGCACCGTTTCGTTAGGTGCTGTGACTACAGCGTCGGCGAGATCGCCGCCGCAGCGCGTCCCTTTCCCTTGGGTCGGGGCGGGTGCACCCCGCGAGCACCGCGCCCTGTTCTTCTCTTTCACGAAGAGGCTGTTTGCCTGATGCCTATCGATTACGAAGCGATCTGGGACCGGGTCACGGACACCGCTACGGCGGTCACCGAAGGGATTGCGCGCGGCATCACCCGGCTCATGGGGTCGTCCAACGAGCGGCAGATCCGCAAGATGCAGCTCGTGGTCGAGCGCATCAACGAGCTGGGGCCGAAGCTGCGCGAGCTCAGCGACGCGCAGCTGCGCGAGCTTACCGACGACTTCCGCCGCCGGCTGCGCGACGGCGAGTCGCCCGACGCACTGCTCCCCGAGGCGTTCGCCGCGTGCCGCGAGGCGTCGCACCGCACGCTCGGCAAAGGGCGGTGGGTGGACGACCCGTTCACCGGCCGGAAGATCCCCTACATGGCCCATTTCGACGTCCAGCTCATGGGCGGCATGGTGCTGCACGCGGGCAAGATCGCCGAGATGGTCACCGGCGAGGGCAAGACGCTGGTCGCCACGCTGGGCGCCTACCTGAACGCGCTCGATGGCAAGGGGGTGCACGTCGTCACCGTGAACGACTACCTGGCGCGGCGCGACGCCGAGTGGATGGCTCCCATCTTCCATGCGCTCGGGCTTACGGTCGGCTTCATCCAGTCGAACATGGAGAACGCGGATCGGCAAGGCGCCTACAACTGCGACATCACCTACGGCA
>JBGPMX010000599.1:0-3764 GCA_041487215.1 Planctomycetia bacterium
GACATCCGACACGAAACGGTCGAGCGCGCCAGGCTCGCCCTCGGCTACCAATACGACCCGGCCGTCCGGAAGGTTCTGGACATAGCCGGAGACCGAATTACGGCGTGCGATCGATCGCGCAGTATACCGGAAACCGACCCCCTGCACGTGCCCGCTGAAGTGCACGCGGCGGCGCTCTGTCATGGGCCTCGTCGCAAGCGGAATGGACTGCACCGACCCCGGCCAAACGGCAGCAACCATTATGAGGGAGCGCGGTGCCGGCTGTACAGAGCCGAAACGGCACGGTGGCGTCCCTATTGGTTGGGTGGCACGTCCCTGAGGGATTGCGGGGTTGGCCTGATAGAAGCACGCCGTTCGCAGGCTCGAGCGGCGTGCCACCCCCTTTCACACCCAGCCGAAGCGGCGCTTCGCTTCGCCCACCGCGAAGACGGAGCCGGCGACCACGACCAGGCCGTGGCTCGGGGTCGCAGCCAGCGCAAGCTCGACACCCCTACAGATGCTGGGCGCCGCCGCAACCGACGCCCCGTAGCCCCGGAAAGCCTGTTCGAGCGCCGCGCAGTCCATCGAGCGAAACCACTTGACGGGCGCGACGACGACCGAGTCGAACGCGCCGCCGAGCTCCCCGGCCAGCGCGGCGGCGTTCTTCTCGCGCAGCATGCCGATGACGAGCGTCCTGGGCACGCCGGGGAAGAAGCGGTCGGTGTAACGCCGCAACTGCCGGGCGCTGGCCGGCGTGTGCGCCACGTCGAGCAGCACGGCGGGGCGTCCCTCGCGCAGCTCGAGCCGACCCGGCCAGCGCGTGCTGCTCAGGCCGCGGCGGATCGCGGCCTCGGAGACCGGGCCGAGCGGCGCGGCGAGCAGCCGTGCCGCGGCCACCGCCATCGCCGCGTTGGCCGGCTGGGCCTCGCCCGCCAGCGCAAGACGCAGCGCGGGGAACCGTGCGCCCCCCAGCCGCTCGCTCAGCCAGAGATCGAAACGCTGGCCGGTGCGGTCCGGCACCGCGTCGCTCACGTCGAACTCCCGCCCCATGCGCGCGAGCGGCGCGCCAAGCGCCGCGCAGCGATCCCGAATGGGACCGAACGGCTCCGGCTCGTCGACCGCCGTCACGGTCGGAACGCCCCGCTTGATAATGCCCGCCTTCTCCGTGGCAATCGCGCCCAGCGTGTCCCCCAGGATGTGCGTGTGCTCGAGCTCGATGGATGTGATCACCGCCACCTCGGGCTGGACCACATTGGTCGCGTCCCGCCCGCCGCCGATGCCCACCTCGATCACCGCCACGTCCACCGCCTGGTGCGCGAAGTGCAGGAACGCGACCGCCGTCGCCGCCTCGAAGAAGCGCGGCGGCTCCGCGAAGCTCGCCAACGCCGGACGCAGCTCCGCGAGACACCGCTCCGCCTCGCTGTCGCGCAGGTTCCGGTCGTTCACCTGGATCCGCTCGCCGAACTGCGTGAGGCTGGGCGAAGTGTAGGAGCCGACCCGCAAACCGGCCGCGCGCAAGATGGCACTGAGGATGGCGACCGTCGATCCCTTTCCCTTGCTGCCCGTCACGTGGATGGTCGGGTAGCGCAGCTGCGGGTTTCCCAACCGCGCCATGAGCGGCTCGATCAGCTCGAGGCCGTGGCGGCGCGACTGGGACTCGAGCCCGAACTCGCGCTCCACCGGGCTGACCGGCTGCTGCTCGCCGTCGTCCGTGCGATGCCGCGCGGCCCAGTCCTGCGCCGAGAGTAAAGTCGATGATAGGGACACGTTGCTTTGCCCGCCCGAACTTGCAAGAGAACCGGCCATGCGATCGCTACCCAGATTGACAACGCGCCCGAGCCAATGCAATGGGACGGCTCGCGCGATGCCTCAGGCCGGCGGATTCGACCCGCCGAGCTCCCGCAGCGCAGCCTCATAGTCGTCCGGCGTGTTCAGGTTGCGCAGCGAGCGGAATGCGGGATCGACATCGGTGAGCTCGCACGGCTGAACGATCCGGGTGGCGACCGATTCGAACAGGAAGAACGGCCGCAGGCGGTCCGCCGCGAGCAACCGCTCGATCTCGGGCAGCACGGCGGTGCGGTACACGGCAGCCAGCGGGTGGTGCCGCTCGGCCACGCACGGCACGGTGATGGCCGCGTCCCCCAGCAGCTCGATGAGGCGGCAAACGAACGCCGGTTCGAGAAACGGGACATCCGTGGACGACGCGTAGGCCGCGTCCGCCCCGAGCTCGGCAATGCGCGTGAGCCCGGCGGCGAGCCCCTCGAGCGGCCCGCGCCCGCTCCGCGCGTCGCGCACCACGTCGGTCTCGGGAGGCAACGGGGGGAGATCCTGGCCGGGCGCCGCCACCACGACCACGGGTTCCACGACGCCGCGTAGGATGCGCACGACGCGCTGGAGCATCCGTTCACCGCCGAACGTCAGCCAGGCCTTGGGCCGCCCCATGCGCCGGCTCTCGCCGCCGCACAGGATCACGCCCCCCACGCGACCCACTCGCCCACCATCCGGCATTTCCGGTACCCCGTGACAACCCATTCGAAGCGACGTTCCCCGGTTGGGCTTCTGTGCTCAACCAGACGGCGCGCCTGTTCTGTCATCCTGAGCGGAGCGCGATGCGAACGCAGTGAAGGATCTCATCCGCTCAGTGCAGGGATAGGCGCCGTTCGCGGCGCCGCCGCCTGCTCCTCGAGCGCCAGCGCCTTGATGACCGTGTCCGGCACGAGCCCCTCGGGCGTCCAGCTGCGCGCCGCGTAGTAGGCGCGGACCATGCGTTCCAGGCGCGCGCGCGGCAGCGTCGTGCCGGCCGCCACGCCCGACGGCAGCCGCTCGCTGAGGAACCGTGCGGGCAGCGTATCCTCGTGCGCCGTCCACCCCTCGCGGATGTTGAATAGCTTCTTGGCGGTAACGATGCGGCGTGCCGTCTCGTGCAGCTCGCGCGCCGTCACGTCCCACCCGGTCACCGCGCGGAGCAGCTCGGCCGATTCCGCGAACAGGTCCGAAAAGACGCCGCGCAGAAACTTGCAGAGGATCAGCGAGTCGAGCAGCGCCGCGCGGTCCTCGCTCTCGATGGCCAGCAGCGCCGAATCCGCCGAGCCGTGCAGGCGGTCGGCGTGCTCGGAGAAGTCGGCCTCGTAGGCACTCGACCGGTTGTGGTCGGCCCCGCGGCTGGCGACGGCCAGCCCCAGCGCCATGGTCTGGAGCGCGCGTGGCTCGTAGCCGGGGATCTCAAGCCCCTTGACGTGCGGCGCAAAATCGCTCGATCCCCCGCCGATGTGCCGGGCAGCCCGCCGGCTCCCTTCGGCCAGAAGGTTGCCGATGCCGTGGCGGCGGCCGATCGCGTGGATCGCGTGCAGCACGGCCTCGCCCGACCCGAAGCGCAGGCCCGGCTCATCGATCAGGCCGCGCTCGGCACACTCCATGGCAAACGCAATCGTGGCGCCGGTCGAGATCGTGTCCATGCCCAGCTGGTCACAGGCGCGCGCGGCGGCGAGCACCGCGTCCGGGTCGGAGACGCCGCAGAGCGGCCCCAGCGCAAACAGGCTCTCGTACTCCATCCGCACCGCAGTGCTGGCCGGTGCGCCCGGCGCGGCGTAGATATGCTCGCAGCCGATTGTGCACGCGGCGCAGCTCTTGCGCGCCACCCGGCGTACGGCGGAAAGGGTATCGCCCGCCAGCGCCTCGGCCCCGTCGAACGTGTTCTCCTGGAAGTTACGGGTAGGCAATGCCGCAAAGCGGTTGAAGGCGAGCAGGTTCGCTACCGTGCCGAGCTCGCGGTACTTGGCGGTGGC
>JBGPMX010000600.1:0-3757 GCA_041487215.1 Planctomycetia bacterium
AGAAACAGAGCCGAGAGCCAGAAAAGGGATGGGCCATGGCAACACGATGGACACGAAGTGCCAAGCACGCCTACCCGCTCAGCCGCCGCGAGCTCTTCCGGATGGCATCGGCCGGCGTCGCCGGCTTCAGCTTCTCCGGCTGGCTCGGCGCGCTCGCCGCCGATGCCGCCGGGCACCCGGCGCGGCGGCGTGGCTGCATCCTGCTCTGGATGAACGGCGGGCCGAGCCAGATGGACACGTTCGATCTCAAGCCCGGCAGCCCGAACGGCGGCACGTTCCGTGACACCGAGACCTCGGTGCCCGGCATTCGGATCTCCGAGCACCTTCCGAAGCTCGCGCGCCAGGCGGAGCACCTCGCCATCGTGCGCTCGATGAGCACGAAAGAAGGGGACCACGGACGTGCCACGTTCCTGATGCGCACGGGGTACCGGCAGCAGGGGCCGATCCGCTACCCGACGCTGGGATCGCTGGTCGCCAAGGAGCTCGGCCGCGACGACGCGGAGTTGCCTAACTTCGTGAGCATCGCGCCGTACCGCCTGTTCAGCCCGGCCGCTTACGGCTCGGGGTTCCTTGGGCCGCAGCACGCGCCGCTCTTTGTGGGCGAGACGCCCGTCGCTCCGCCGGCCGATGGGCAGGCGGCCGACTACCGCCTGAGGGTGGACGACCTCGAGCCGCCGGCCGGCGTGAGCGGCGCCGAGGCCGATGCGCGGCTCGAGCTCCGCGCCGCACTCGACGACGGCTTCCTGCGCGACCACGCGGCCGCCGCCGCGCTCAGCCACCGCACCGCATACGACCGCGCCGTACGCATGATGCGCGGTAGCGCCGCCAAAGCGTTCGACGTGGACGATGAACCGGCGGAGCTGCGCGACGCCTACGGGCGCAACCGCTTCGGCCAGGGCTGCCTCATGGCACGCCGCCTGATCGAACGCGGCGTGCCGTTCGTCGAGGTCACGCTCGGCGGCGTGGTCGGTGACAACGCGCTCGGCTGGGACACCCACGTGAATAACTTCGAAGGCGTGCGCAAGCTCAGCGACGTGCTGGACCCGGCCTGGGCCACCCTGCTCGAAGACCTCCAATCCCGCGGGCTGCTCGCGACCACGCTCGTGGTCTGGATGGGCGAGTTCGGACGCACGCCCAGGATCAACCCCAGCGGCGGACGCGATCACTACCCGCAGGCGTGGTCCACTGTGCTCTCGGGCGGCGGCATCCGCGGCGGCCAGGTCGTCGGCCGCACCAGCGACGACGGCATGACCGTGGAAGAACGCCCGGTGAGCGTTCCGGACCTGCTCGCCACCGTCTGCCGGGCACTCGGCATCGACCCCATGAAGCAGAACATGTCCGACGTCGGGCGACCGATCCGGATCGTCGACAAGGACGCCCAGCCGATCGAGGAGGTCCTGGGTTAAAGGCGAGAGGCGAAAGGCGGAAGGCGAGAGGCGGAAGGCGAAAGACGGAAGGCGAAAGACGAAAGACGGAAGGCGAAAGGCGAAAGAGGAAAGGCGAAAGGCGAAAGAACGGGAGAACGCATTGGCGAGCCACGAGACGGGGTTAGAGGACCAGATACGGCAGAGATTCGCGAGCGATCCGCTCGCTAACTACCCTGCTTACCTCCGCGCCCTGGTCTTCTTCGATGCGGCCTGCCGAGACTCGGACCGGCTCATGGCCGACCCGCGCGGCCGCGAAATCGCTCGCCAGCTCATTCGGGCAGCAGGCTCAGTCTCCGCCAACTTTGAGGAAGGGTACGGCAGAGGAACCGCAAGAGACTTTGCGTATCACCTCAAACTCTCTCGCGGAGAGGCACGTGAATGCAAAGGCTGGTACTGGCGCGGCAGACGGTGGCTCGGTGAATCCCTGACGGAGCTCCGGATGCGAGACGCCGACGAGCTCATCGGGATGCTAGTCTCTGTGATCGGCGGAGTCGAACGGAAGATACCGGTGCGTAATCGATAGAAAGCGTCCCGGGAGCGGGGCGCGACAAACCACGGGACGCTCGCAATGGTCTCTCTCTCGATAGGAGTTGCGCACGCGGTTCGTTGTTTCGTCTCCCGCCTTTCGTCTTTCGTCTCCCGCCTGTTCTTCATCGGCGCCTCTGTCGCCTGGGCGGACGACCTGCCCCCCAGCGCCCCGCGTCCCGACGCCCAGGACCTGGTGTTCCTCGGCGACGCTCAGCCCCTCCTGATCCGGCTGCACATCAGCATCGACGGCAAGCCGTTCCGGGACGTCTGGCGGGCGCACGTGGACCGGCTGTTCGACGAGCTTGACCAGAACGGCGACGGCCAGCTCAGCGCCAACGAGATCGAGAAGATAGCGAAGACGGACGAGGCCGCGTACATCCAGGCGCGTCTCCAGTCCCAGGGCGGTGCGGCGACCCGAGAAGGGTTCGCGGCGCTATTCGAGCAATCGCGTGCGGCGCCGTTCGCCGTGCGCGAGGGGCAGAGCCGCACGCAGGCCGCCGCCGCCCTCTTCGCACTGCTCGACACGGATGGGGACGGCTCCCTGTCGCTCGACGAACTGCGTGCCGCCGAGCGGTCGCTGCGGCGACGGGACTTCGATGACGACGAGATGATCACCGAACAGGAATTGCTGCCCGGCCAGGCGGCGTACGCGGTCCGGGGGGACCAGCAAGCCGGCACGCCCTCGGCGGGCCGCGCTCCGCAGGTCGGTCCCGTGTTCGTGATCCGAGCCGACACGCGCCCCTGGGACCTCGCGACTGTCCTGGTAAATCGGTATCACCGTGCAGCGGGCGATCGGGCGAGTTCCTCGCTCGTCTCGGCGGACGAGATCGGGCTGGCGGCGGACGAGTTTCGAGCGCTCGACCGCAACGGCGACGGCAAGCTCGACGCGGAAGAGCTGTGCCGGTTCACCGAACGGCGACCGGACGTGGAGCTGCCGTTCGCGCTGGGCAGGGTGCTGGGGACCGACGAGGAGCGCGCCTCGACCACGCACGCCGAGTTCGAGATCCGGACGCTGAGCGACGGCAGCCACATCGTGGACACCGGCGAGGCGCAGCTCGAGTTCCGCCGCAACAACGCCCACCCCAGCCGCAGTGCCCGCCAGGTGAACACCGCCGAGTTCCGGCAGTACGACGCCGACAACAACGGTTACATCGACGCGGACGAAGCCAAGGACACGCCGATCGCCGGCCTGTTCAAGGCGATGGATCGCGACAGCGACGGTAAGGTGTTCCGCAAGGAGTTCGAAGCGTACTACGATCGCCAGAACGACGCGACCGCCACCCGGCTGATGCTGGAGGTGGCGGATCAGGGGCGGCAGCTCTTCGAGCTGCTCGACACAAACCACGACGGCCGGTTGAACGTGCGCGAGTTGCGCGCGGCACCGGACCTCCTGGCGGCCGCCGACACGAACCAGGACGGGCGGATCGGCGGCAGCGAGATCCCGCGCCGGCTGAGGCTCGAGCTGATGCGCGGGGAAGGCACCGCCCCGGCGACCGGTGTTATCGTGAGCCGCTCGAGCGCACGGCAACCGGCGGCGCGCGCGAGTGCGCAGGGGCCCGCATGGTTCCAGAAGATGGACCGCAACCATGACGGGGACGTGAGCCGCCGCGAGTTCCTGGGCACGCCGCAAGACTTCGACCGCATCGATACGAACCACGACGGCCTGATCGACGCCGCGGAGGCCGCGGCCGCCCAAGCGGACCGCGCGGAGCGGGAGAGAGGGCGCCGTGAGTAGCAGGTTGTCATCCTGAGCCAGCGAGGAACGAGCAAGCGAAGGATCTCGGTGCTTTCCCCGGGTTGCG
>JBGPMX010000601.1:0-3754 GCA_041487215.1 Planctomycetia bacterium
CCCAAGGTGGTCGGCATCGTGCATGCCGAGACGTCGACGGGCGCCTGGCAGCCGATCGAAAAGCTTGGGGACGTGGTGCACGACGCCGGCGGCATGCTGCTGGTCGACTGTGTGACCTCGCTGGCCGGCGTCCCGGTTCGGCTCGATGCGTGGGGGGTCGATGCCGCGTACAGTGGGACGCAGAAGTGCTTGAGCTGTCCGCCGGGGCTCGCGCCGGTTTCGTTCAGCCCTCGCGCAGCCGATGCGATCCACCGCCGCAAGACAAAGGTGCAGAGCTGGTACCTGGACATGACGATGGTGGAGCGTTACTGGGGGGAGGAGCGGTTCTACCACCACACCGCACCGATCTCGATGAACTACGCGCTCCGCGAGGCGCTCCGGCTCGTCTGCGAGGAGGGGCTCGAGGCGCGTTGGGCGCGTCACGAGCGGAACCATCGCGCGCTCAAGGCGGGGCTCGCGGCCCTGGGGATCCGCTACACGGCGCGCGAGGGGTATCAGCTGCCGCAGCTCAACGCGGTGCACATCCCCGCCGGGGTGGACGATCTGGCGGTGCGCAAGCGGCTGCTCTGCGAGTTCGGCATCGAAATCGGCGGCGGGCTGGGCGACTTCAAGGGGAAGGCGTGGCGCATCGGCCTCATGGGGCACACCAGCCGGTCTGTCAACGTGCTCACGTTCCTCGCCGCGCTCGAACAGTGCCTGGCGGCCGCGGGGGCGAAGGTGCCTGCGGGCGCCGGCGTCGCCGCCGCCAACGGGGCCTACCTGGGCTGATCGTGACCGTTAGGGCCCGTAAAAAAATAACTTGCACATTTGACCTACGTTCGGGGTCTCGGAGAGACCCCGCTCCATTCACGCCGAGCCGCACTCCAGTGTAGCCGGGCTTCTCCGAAACCCGTTGGCACAGTCGGCACGATGGCCCTGGCACCGCGCGATTTTCCGCCAGCCCCCGCGAAAAACAGGTACTGGGTCAGTTTGGCTGACCCCCCCTTCCCCCCCTTGCTAAGGGGGGGACAGGGGGGTCGTTCCTCAAACTGACCCAGTAGCGAAAAACAGGTGAACTCCGAGCCTGCGTGTGAGAAGGTAGAATGCATGTCCATCGATCTGCCGCGCCCGCTCAGTGACGAAGCGCGTTCGGTGGGTTTTCCCGCGACGCGTCTGCGGCGCCTGCGCCAGCACCCGCGCCTGCGCGACATGGTGCGCGAAAACCACCTGCGCGTGGACGACCTCATTCTGCCGCTCTTCGTGCGGCACGGGCGTAACACGCGTCAGCCCATCGCCTCGATGCCGGGTCACGCCCAGCTCACCGTGGACCTGCTCGCCGCCGAGGTCCGCGAGATCGAATCGCTCGGCATCCCGGCCGTCATCCTTTTCGGCATCCCGGAGCACAAGGACGAGGCCGGGTCCGAGAGCTGGAACGAAACGTCGGGCATCGTGCAGCAGGCGGTGCGCGCGATCAAGGACGCTGCGCGCAAGGAACTGGTGGTGGTCACGGACGCCTGCTTCTGCGAGTACACGGAGCATGGGCATTGCGGGGTCGTGAGCGAGGCGACCGGGCGGCCCGACGTAGACAACGACGCAACGCTCGACAACCTGGTGCGCCAGGCGGTGAGCCACGCGCGCGCCGGCGCCGACATGGTCGCGCCCAGCGGCATGATGGACGGCATGGTGCGGGCCATCCGCGGCGGGCTCGACGCCGAGGGGTTCGGGCACATCCCGATCCTGAGCTACGCGGCCAAGTATGCGTCCGCGTTCTACGGGCCGTTCCGCGAGGCGGCCGAGTCGGCTCCGCAGTTCGGCGACCGCCGCAGCTACCAGATGGACCCGGCGAACTCGGACGAGGCCCTGCGCGAGGTCGAGCTGGACGTGGCCGAGGGGGCGGACATGGTGATGGTCAAGCCGGCGCTCGCCTACCTGGACGTGATCCGTCGCGTCAAGGACCGCTTCGGCGTGCCAGTCGCCGCCTACAATGTCTCGGGCGAGTTCGCGATGGTGAAGGCGGCCGCCGAGCGGGGTTGGGTCGACGAGAAACGCATGGCGCTCGAGATCCTCACCGGCATCAAACGCGCGGGCGCCGACATCATCCTCACCTACTTCGCCAAGGATGCGGCCAAGTGGTTGACCGGTTGACCTGCTGACCGGTTGACCAGTTCACTTCGTAGCATTCAGTCTTCGATGGACGGGTGGCAGGTTGTCATCCTGAGCAAAGTGAGGTACGAGCGCGGCGAAGGATCTCTCGCGTGACCGGTTAACCGATCAGACTCCACCGAACGCCTATGCCGGAATTCCCCAAGAGCCACGAAGCGTACGAGCGGGCGTGCCGGGTGATTCCCGGCGGCGTGAACAGCCCGGCGCGTGCGTTCGGCGGTGTCGGCGGCGAGCCGCTTTTCATCCAGCGCGGTGACGGCGCGTACCTCTGGGATCTCGAGGGCCGCCGCTACACCGATTACGTCGCCTCCTGGGGCCCGCTCATTCTCGGCCACTGCTTCCCCGGCGTGGTCGCAGCCATCGAGCGAGCCGCGCGGACCGGCAGCACGTTCGGGGCGCCAACCGAGCTCGAGACGGAGCTGGCGGAGTTGGTAGTCGCCGCCGTCCCATCGATCGAGAAGGTGCGGTTCGTCAGCTCGGGCACTGAAGCGGCGATGAGCGCCATCCGGCTGGCGCGCGGGTTCACCGGCCGCGACAAGGTGATCAAGTTCGCCGGCTGCTACCACGGGCACGTCGACAGCCTGCTGGTTCAGGCGGGCTCGAGCGCCACAACGCTGGGCACCCCGTCGAGCCCCGGTGTGCCGGCCCACACCACGCGTGACACGCTGCTCGTCGAGTTCAACGACATGGAGGGCCTGGAAAGAGTGTTCCGGGCACACGGCGACAAACTGGCGGCGGTCATCGTGGAACCGGTCGTGGGCAACATGGGCACGGTGCTGCCGCGCGACGGCTTCCTGGAATCGCTGCGCGCCGAGACCGCCAAGCACGGCGCGCTCTTGGTCTTCGACGAGGTGATCACGGGGTTCCGGCTGGCCTACCGAGGCGCGCAGGAGCGGCTGGGCATTCGCCCGGACCTGACGGTGCTGGGTAAGATCCTGGGGGGTGGCTTGCCCGTGGGCGCGTTCGGCGGCCGGGCTGACATCATGGATCGCATGATGCCCTCGGGTCCCGTGTTCCAGGCCGGCACGCTGTCGGGCAATCCCTTGGCGATGGCCAGCGGCATCGCGACGCTCCGCCGTCTGGCGAGCGACCCGCCGTACGAGCGCCTGGAGCGTCTGACCACTCGGCTCGTGCGCGGTCTGCACGAAGCGGCGCACGAGGCCGGGATCCCGCACACCGTGCCGCACATCGGCAGCATGTTCACGCTGTTCTTCAATCCGGCGCCGGTGACGAACTACACCGAGGCGAAGCGATCAGATACCGCGCAGTTCGCGCGGTTCTTCTGGGGGATGATCGAGCGAGGGGTGTACCTGCCGTGCAGCCAGTTCGAGGCGGCGTTCGTGTCGGCGGCGCACACGGAAGCGGACATCGACGCGACGATCGCCGCTGCGCGCGAGGCGCTCCGGAATTGTTGAATGGTTGAGTCGTTAAAGGGTTGAATCCGGCAGCGTCCGAACGCGTCCTCCGCATGGGTCGGGTGCCCATTCCTGGCATCGCGCGGTGGGCTCAGCCCTCCCAAAGGGAGGGGCAAGGGGGGCACGAGCACTTCCTATGGATCGTGACCTGGTTCTCCGCATCCGGCAGCGCATGGCGGCCAAGCCGATCGAGGAAC
>JBGPMX010000602.1:0-3747 GCA_041487215.1 Planctomycetia bacterium
AGAGCGTGCTGGCGCGCGCCCGAAGCGAGCCGCCGGTGGCTACGGTGCTCGTTCATGTGAACGCTTCGGCGGCGGCGCGGGTCCCTGCCAGCCAGCGCCGCCCGATACGGCGCGCCTTCTCCGCGATCCGCTCCACCGGCGCTACGATGTGCCCAAAGAAACGGTCAAACCGCTCGACCGTCGCCACCCAGTTGGCTTCCCGGATGCGCAGCCGCTCCAGAATCGGCACCAGCTCCCCAGGAATGGTTCCCCGTTTCCCGGCACATACTTGCCTGCCCGTCCAGTCGAGCAACTTCAAGTAATCATCCACTTGCCTCGGCAGAGATCCTCTTCGTTACTGCGCCTGGCGACGTTTTCGCACAAGGCACCCATAAACCAGGAGACGCTCGAGAGCCGCCGGCGCAGCTGCGCGACGCGTCCTTCCCGAGCCAATTGCCCTTGGAGCTCGGCTTCGGTCGGCTCCGCCGGCTCCTGGTCGTGCCCGCGTTTGAGCCGGGTGATCTTGAGCCAGCACCGGACTACCTCCTGGTCCGACCAGTGCTCGACGACGTCGGGGCGGCTGCGCAGCACGAGGTGGATGTGGTTACTCATTTCGGCGTGGAAGGCGATTTCGACGGCAAACAGCCGGGCGAGGATCTGCTCTTGGGCCTGGATCCAGTCGCGGCGGTAGCTGAAGTTCTTGCCAGTAAGAGGGTCGTGGCCGCAGAGGAAAGCGCGGCGTACGCAACGGTTCCAGCAGTGGTAGACGCCTACTTCTCCGCTGCGGACAATGTCCGCCCGAGGGCAAGCGGCCATGGCGTCCCCGGATTTCAGATATGAGGCGACCCAACTCACGTACTAGAGTACATATGTACACATTGCCGCGCGGGGCGTCAAGCAGTTTTTTTGGGGCCACGCGCCGCGCGAGCCCCGAGGCCGAGGAAGGGTTGCCTTGTTGAGTGTCTGCTGGCTCGTTGAGTGTCTGCTGGCTCGGTCGCGAGATGATAACCCTCACTCCCCAAGAACAAGCCGCCCTGCCACCGCCCAAACGTGGCTGCCGGCCAGCCACCCACCGGCTGGCCTTTCACTACGACGAGCACGCAGCACGCCGCGACGAGTTTTACGACGGCATCTCGGTGCTGGTCTCCACCGCTCCGCCGCACCAGAGCGCCGATGAGCTTTTTACGAAGTTCAAGCAACAGAGCTACAGCGAGCACGCGCACCACATCTTCAAGGGCCCGCTCGCGGTGCACCCGGTGTTCCTGAAAACGCCGTCGCGAGTCGAGGCGCTGGTCTACCTGATGATGGTGGCGCTGACCCTCTACTTCCTGCTCCAGCGGCTCTACCGCCAGACGGTGCCTGACGGGACTCCGCCCAAAGAACGACGCACCACCACCCGCACGATCTTCCGCGCTTTCTGGCAATACACGCTGCTCGTCTTCCCGACCGCTATCGGGCGCACCGTGCACGCCACACGACTGACTACTCGACAACGCCACATCCTCCGGCAGCTCGGCTTCGCCACTCCCGCCCAGCTCCTCGCCCGACGCCTACCCCGCGCCCCCTGACCGCTCCGCCGCTCCTGCCGGCCCCCCTTGCCTCGTGCACCAACCCGCGGAAAATAAGGTCAAACGAAGAGAACGGACTGCTCACCCAGGGTGGCGCGGCTGACGCCGCTGACCCTGGGCTGCGGAGTTCAACGCCTGCGGCGTACAAGGCATGGGCCGCAGGTTTCATGAACATGAATTGGACTCATCGCCTCGTTCGGAAGAAACTTCACCTCGCCGCGCCGCGCGCCTGGGCCCCTTGCTCGCCGCTGCGCTCGCACCTAGAATCGCCTGAGCAGGAAGCAACCAATCCCCCCCGAGGACCACCATGCCGCGTCGTTGTGTGAACGAGCTCGCCAGCGGAGACCTGGTTGACGAAGTCTTTCTGGTCGCCGAAAAACAGCTTCGTGCCAACCGGAACGGGAACCTCTACCTCCAGGTCGAACTGAGGGACCGCACGGGCACGGTGAGCTCGCGGCTCTGGAACGCGACGGAAGCGCTGTTCCACTCCTTCGACGTGAACGATTTTCTCCGCGTGCGCGGCAAGGCGCAGCTCTTCCAGGGGACCATGCAGCTCATCCTCACGGAGCTGAGTGTGCTGAACGCGGATCAGGTGGACCTGGGCGAATTTCTGCCGCGCACGGAACGCGACATCGATCGCCTGCTCGCCCGGCTGCGTGAGATGCTCACCGGGCTGTCGAACCCGCACCTGCGCGCGCTGGCCGAGGCGTTCCTGATCGACGACGGGTTCACGCGCAAGCTGGCGCTGGCGCCGGCAGCCATCAAGAACCACCACGCGTACATTGGCGGGCTGCTCGAGCACATGGTGAACATGCTGGAGGTGGCGGCGCGCATCGCCGATCTCTATCCGCAGATCGACTGCGACGTGCTGCTCATGGGGGTATTCCTGCACGACATCGGCAAGATCGACGAGCTGAGCTACGAGAAGGCGTTCGCGTATTCGGACGAGGGCCAGCTCATCGGGCACCTGATCATCGGCGTCGAGTACCTGACCCGCAAGGCGGCGGAGGCGTCCGCGCTGACCGGCGAGCCGTTTCCGGCGGAGCTCTTGCTGCGGCTCAAGCACATGATCCTTAGCCATCACGGCAATTACGAGTTCGGCAGCCCGAAGCTGCCCATGACGCTCGAGGCCGTGGCCCTCCATCTGCTTGATAATCTGGACGCGAAGATCGCCAGTTTCCACGACCAGATGCGCGACGACCGGGACCCGTCGTCGCCCTGGACGCAGTACAACCCGGCGATCGGCCGCAAGCTCTACAAAGGAACGGTGTGACCGCGCACGATATTCTCACCCACGTCCACCAGAAGAACTACAAGCCACTCCCGGCCAAGGCACTCGCGCACAAGCTGCACGTCTCGCGCACCGACTACGCGTCGTTTCGCGCGACCCTGAAGGGGCTCATCCAGCAGGGCCGGCTGGAGCTGGGCAAGAACCGCAGCGTCCGGCCGCCCGACCCGCACGGCACGGTCACAGGCGTGTACCGCGGCGTGCGCGCGGGGTTCGGTTTTGTGCGGCCGCACGTGAGCGACGGGCCGCCGGGGCCGGACGTCTACATCCCGTCCGGCAAGGCGCTGGACGCTGCTAGCGGAGACGAGGTGCTGGTCCGGGTCGTGAAGAAGCCGAGCCGGCCGGGACACAACCCCGAGGGGCGCGTGATGGAGGTGCTCGAGCGCGCCACGCGGCAGTTCGTCGGCACGTACTTCGAGCAGGACGGCCAGGGCTGGGTGCGCGTGGACGGCACCGTCTTCTTCGAGCCAATCTCGGTCGGCGATCCGGGCGCCAAGGGCGCGAAGACGAACGACAAGGTCGTGGTCGAGATGGTGCGCTTTCCCAGCCCCGGCCTGGAAGGGCAGGCGGTGCTTACCGAGCTGCTTGGCCCGCGCGGCGCACCCGGCGTCGACACCCTGTCGATCATCCGCGAGTACAACCTGGCGGAAAACTTCCCCGAGGACGCGCTCGACGAGGCGCGCGAGGCGGCCCGGCGGTTCGACGAGTCCGACCACGCGGGGCGGCACGACTTCAGCGCCGAGACCGTGGTGACCATCGACCCGACCGACGCGCGCGATTTCGACGACGCCGTCCACATCCGCCCGCTGCCCGGCGGCAACTGGCTCGTCGGCGTGCACATTGCGGACGTGGCCTACTTCGTCCGGTCCGGCGCCGCGCTGGACCGCGAGGCGCGCAAGCGAGGCACCTCCG
>JBGPMX010000603.1:0-3747 GCA_041487215.1 Planctomycetia bacterium
GGAATCGTCGCTCGTAGACTGCACAACAGAGAAGAGGAACCGGTACCTCTGGGACTCGCTACGCCGCGCACGCTAGATCCGGATGAACCCCAAAGAGCCGGCCGTCGGAAATCGCTTGGGCGCGGCCAGGACGCTTCCGAAGTCGATCGGTCGCGGAAGCGAGGTTTTCCGAACTCTTCCACCGGAACGATCACGCTTGCGTCGCCGGGCCGGCTCGGGAAACGCCCCACCAGACCCAGAAGAGCACGGGGATCGACGCGAGCTGAGCGGCGACCGAGAACGCGATCAGCCAGGCTACCGAAACGTCGTACAGGAAGCCCATGAGAGCACTGCCCAGAAACCAGAACAGGCCGTAGCCAGCGTTGAAGAAGCCGTACGCCTACGCGCGCCGGTCCGGGCCGACCATGCGGGCCACCGCCGCACGCATGATCGACTCTTGCGCTCCCATGCCAATTCCCCAGCACGCCACGCCAACGAGGGCCGGGAACGGCCCGCCGAGAAAGACCAGGGGGGCCGTGAACGCCGACACCAGAGACGAGAAGATCAGCACCGGAACGCCCGCGCGATCAAACAGGTAGCCGAAGACCATGGCCGCGACGGCATCGACTCCCATGGCCAGGGCGTAGAACAGGGGGATTACGCCGTCGGGCACCACGGCGGCCCGCTCGAAGTGATAGGCCAAGAGCGGAAAATCAGCGTAGCCGGCCGCGAGGAGCGCCACGGCCAGCAGATAGAGCCAGAAGACGCGCGGGAACCGTTTCGGCTCGAGCTCGGGAGTGCGTATCTCGAGGTCGCGGGGACGCGGGTAGAGCGCCCGCGCCGCGGCCAGTGCGGCCAGCGCCATGAGCGCCGGCACGACCAGTAGGGCGAACGCCGCGCGGTAGCCGCCGCCCCGGTAGAGAACCGCAGCGACTACGAGTGGGCCGACGACCGCACCGATCTGATCCATCGCCTCGTGCAGCCCGAACCCCCAGCCGTGTCCCGTCTGATGCGTCGCGTGCGAGAGCATCGCATCGCGGGCCGGCGCGCGGATGGCCTTGCCGATCCGCTCACAAACCATCAGCCCGGCCGCCATTTTCCAGCTGCCCGCCAGCGCCAGCAGCGGGACCGCCAATAGATTCACCACGTAGCCGACAATCGTCACCGCCCAGTACCGCTTGGTTCGGTCGCTGATGGTACCGGAAACCACGCGCAGGCCGTAGCCGACGAGCTCCCCCATCCCGGCAACGACGCCGACGACGGTCGCACTGGCGCCGAGCAAGGCCAGGTAGGGACCGGTCACGCTGCGCGCCCCCTCGTAGGTCATGTCAGCCAGGAGGCTGACGAGGCCAAACAGCAGGACCAGGCGCACCGCCCGCTTCCTGACGTCCGGACCGGAATCGCCGGCAGGCTCGGGGGTATGCCCCATCATCTTCGAATCGTCCCTGGCGAATGAGGTCCGCACGGCCGGGTCGGCTGCCTGTCCTACCGCCGCGGCGATTTCTCTTGCCCGGCCGGCTTGGTCGGCCCGCCGACCGCCAGCGCGTCGAGCGTGTAGCAGTGGCGTCCCGCGGGATGGTCCCAGAACACGTCTCGCTCGGCGCGGCGCTCGAACGAAAAACTGGCGCAGAGCTCGAAGTGCGTCGCGTCGAGGATGTGGTACTCGTACGGCTGACCGGTTTCCGGATCGGCCGTGTTCACGCGGCGTTTGACCGCGCGGGCGGCCACGTCGTCGAGCGTGCGCGGGAGCGGTTCGCGCAATTCCGTGGGAGCCGGAAACTCGCGAGGCCGTCCCTCGTGCACCATGTTCATGATCTCGTTGTAGATCGCCCGCAGATCCTCCACGCGACGCTCGTCAAACCGCTCTTTCCGGGCCCGGAACGGGGATCCGACGATCACCAGTCCCCCAATCACAGCGACGGCGACGACCACGGCCGAGATGGCGGCAAACAGCTTGTGAAAGTTCATGCGAGTTGGGGCACGCGACGCGGAGCGCGCAGAGACAGGAAGTAGTAGGCGAAGGTCAGGCCGGCCAGGATCAGCACGACAAGCACCTTCAGCACAAAGCGGACCGACAGCTCACCATCGAGGAAGTAGAAGACAAGCGTAATGAAGTCCGTGAGCATGGCGACAGAAGCGAAGAGCAGGGTGAGGTAAGTGAGCCAGCGTCGCACGCCACTCCAGAGCTTCTCGGGCCGATCACTTATCTCGCGAACGAGAAAGCGGCAGAGGCCGAGATAGAGCGGGTACGTGACCATGACAGCTGCCAGGCTCCAGCGGATCGTCGAGCGGTAATAGTCAATGGAAACGGCTTCGAACGCCGGGTCCGGAAACGCGTAGTCCACATACCGGAAGAAGAGGACCGTCAGGCTGACAAGGAGCACGTAGAGGCTGGCGAAGGTCAGCAGATGGAAGAAGGCCTCCCGCGCGCCACCCCGATCCGGCGCGGCCGGCACCGGCATGCCGAGTCCCTCGGCACTGACGGCCTCGAGCACGTCCTTGTCGCGCCAGCCGGCCGATAACAAGAGCATGCGGATGGTCTGGTGATCCATCCCTCTGCTGCGCGCGTGCGCGACAAACTGCTCTAGTGGGTCCGTGCCATTGCGCATGTTATGCCGCATCACATGGGGGGTCGGCCCGACTCGGGCGATCCAACACCGCTGCGTGCGGCCGGTACAGCCCACACGCGCGCCTCAGTTGATCTGTGCGGATCTTAAGGCAGCGATTCGCGAAAGCAAGCGAGATCCAGCCAGCCGCTCAGGGCCCGTCCAAGAGTAACTTGCCCATTTGACCTACGAATGGAGCGACAGCACCCGCGCCTGCGCGCCGCTGGCAGGCCGTGCTGGACAGATACGCACACCGCCCCGGGCCGCGGCCGCACACCGATCACGGCCGTCGCATCGCAGCGCTCTCGCAGCCGGCAGTTCTGCGTCCGCCGCGAACGCCCAAGCACGGACAGAAGTCGCCTCGATACGGCATGCCGTTTTCACATATGGAAACGCCATTAGCGGGAGGACTCCTTGCTGCCCAATCGGGCCGACATGGGGTCAGGACATCAGGATGTTTGACGGGAGAAGAACCGTGACACCGAAGGGACTCAAGGCTTACCGCGGGAAACTGTTGGACCTGGACCGGCGCGTCCGCGCCGATGCGGCAGTCGTTTCCGAGACGGCGTTTTCGAAGGTCGGCGGGGAAGCGGGCGGTGGCATTTCCAATGTGCCGATCCATCCCGCCGATCTCGCCCCGGGACATTACGAGCAGGAGATTGCCAGCGGACTGCTCGAGAACGAGGTCAGCATCATCCAGCAGATCACGGCGGCGCTCGAGCGCATCGATCGGGGCACGTTCGGCCGTTGCCAGAAGTGCGGCACCGAAATCGCGCGCGAGCGGCTCGATGCGTTGCCCTACGCCGTCTGCTGCGAGCCATGCGCCAAGCGAGCAGAGGCCAAGAGCTGACCCAGCGTGAAGTCGAGCGGCAGCTGTGCAGGGAACTGCACGAGGGGCGGGTCGCCGATCCTGCGTCGCGAGGGAGATTCGGATGAGCGAACTGGTGCGGAAGATCTCGCTGAGTGAGCTGAACACGATGCGGGCCCGTTGCAAGCGATGCAACGTCATCTTCGAGGTGCCGGCCGCCGACGCGCGGGGCCTGTTCGCCAGCGGGCAATGCTCGTGCGGCGCCATACTGGATCCGCACGGGCACAACCCGCTAGGGGAATGGGTGAAGGCCGTGGACTACCTCACAGCTCTGGGGAAGGTGCTGGAGATCGA
>JBGPMX010000604.1:0-3727 GCA_041487215.1 Planctomycetia bacterium
CGACGACGAGTTCCCGCACCTCCTGGATGGTCTTCGGGGGCTTCTCGTCAAAGAGCTGCTCGAGGTAGGTGGCGATCAGCACGGCGTCGTCGTCGGCCACGCCGAACAGGGCGATGAAGCCGACCCACACCGCCACACTGAGGTTGAAGCCGTAGAACAGGAGCATGAGGAACCCACCCGAGGCGGAGACCATCACGCCGAAGAAGACGCAAAACGCGATCCAGCGCCGCTTGAACCCCAGCCAGAGCATGATCACATCGGCCAGCATGACGAGTGGGATGAGCAGTGCGAGCCGCTTCATGGAGCGGACCTGGCTCTCGAACTGGCCGCCCCACTTGTAGTAGTAGCCGGGCGGGATGTGCAGCTCGCCGGCGGCGATCTTCGCCTGCAGCAGCCGCTCGGCGTCCTCCACGACGCTCACCTCGTCGCGATCGCGGGTATTGAGCGTGACGTAGCCGACGAGCAGGGCGTTTTCGCTCTTGATCTCCTGCGGGCCGATGCGGAAGCGGATATTTGCGACCTGGCTGATCGGGACCTGTGCCCCGTTGGCCGCCGGGACCAGGATGCGATCTAGCTCCTCAACGTTGTCACGCAGCTCGCGTGGGTAGCGGACGCGGATCGGGTAGCGCTCGCGGCCCTCCACGGATGTGGTCAGGTTCTCGCCCCCGATGGCGATCTCGATCACGTCCTGCACGTCGCGGATGTTGACGCCGTAGCGCGCGATCTTTTCGCGGTCGATCTCGAACTCGATGTACGGCTTACCAGTGATCCGGTCGGCGACCACGTCGGTGGCGCCGGGCACCTTCCGCAGGATCTCCTCCATCTCCAGGCCCACGCGCTCGATCTCGCGCAAGTCGGATCCGAAGATCTTTACCCCCATCATGGCCCGGAAGCCACTCTGGAGCATGACGATCCGCGTCTGGATCGGCTGGAGCCAGGTGGGCAGCACGCCGGGAATATCGGTCTTGCGCCGGAGCTCGTCGAGCAGCTCGTTCTTCGTCATGGGCCGCTCCTCGGGCCAGACCAGGCGTAGCGGCGCCCGCAGCCAGTCCGGCAGGTCGGAGTAGAAGCGCTGCTCGTGCACGCGGCGCCACTGCGCGCGTGGCTTGAGCATGATCACGGTTTCGATCATGCCGATGGGCGCGGGGTCGAGCGCCGATTCGGCACGGCCCAGCTTCCCAACCACGCTCTCGACCTCGGGTACGCTGCGGATGGCGCGGTCCTGCGTGCTGATCACATCGAGTGCGGCGGAGAGCGACCCGGCCGGCACCAGCGACGGCATGTAGAGCAGCGATCCCTCATCGAGCGGCGGCATGAACTCGCGGCCGATCCCGGGGAGCTTGTGCTCGAGCGCCGACCAGACGCCCCAGCGGTTCACGTCGACGCCGAGGGCGCCGAGCCCCGTCTCGATCGGCGAGGCGACGCGCGCCCAGCCGAGCCAGATCGTGAGCCCCACGAGCACCATCGAGATCGGGAGGCAGAGGAAAAGCTTCTTGTGCTCGAGCACCCAGCGCAGCACCGGGACATAGGCGCGCATGATCCCGCGTGCCACGACGTTCTCCTCGAGCGAAACAAGCCGCTCACGGAGCATGCGGTAGAGCGCCACGCCCACCATGCCGCCGCTCGCCGCGGCCAGCAGCCAGCCCTGCCAGATCGGCGCGGTCTCGGGCAGCAGGAAGCGGCGGAAGGAGAGGCCCGCGAACAGGGCGGCGGCGAGGCCGACCGGGCCGCTGATCAGCAGCGACTGCTTCCGGGTCAACCGCCCCGGCTTCAGGACGTAATAGGTCAGCAGGGGCACGACCGTGATTGAAAGCACCGCGGAGGCGGCGATCGCGAACGTCTTCGTGTAGGCCAGCGGTTTGAAGAGCTTTCCCTCCTGATCCGTCAGCGCAAAGACCGCGGTGAACGTGATGACCGTGTTCGTGACGGCGGTGAGGATCGCACCACCGACCTCGAACGCCCCCTCCTCGACGCACTGGTAGTACGTTTTCGATCCGTCGTTCTTGGTGATGTGTCGGAAAATGTTCTCGGTCATGATGATGCCCATGTCCGAGACGTCCCCGATCGCGATCGCGATGCCGGCGAGCGACATGATGTTCGAGTCGATGCCGAGCAGATACATGACCAGGAACGAGATGCCGATCGAGAGCGGCAGCGTCGAGAGAACCGCGAGCGAGCTGCGCAGGTGCAGCAGGAAGACCAGCACGACCAGGATGACCGCGATCGCCTCCTCGATCAGGTTCTCGCGGAGTGTGTCCATGGTCTCGTGGATGATGCCGGTGCGGTCGTAGAACGGCACGATCCGCACGCGGGAGGTGCGACCGTCCGGCAGGATCTTCTCCGGCAGGCCCAGCTCGATCTCCTGGATCCTGGCCTTGACGCGATCGATCACCCGTAGCGGGTTCTCGCCGTAGCGCATCACGACGACTCCGCCGACCGCCTCGGTCCCCTCTTTGTCCAGCGCCCCGCGTCGGAAATCCGGCCCCAGGCTGACCGTCGCCACGTTGCGCACGTAGAGCGGCGTGCCCGCCTCCGAGCGGAGCACCACGTTTTCCAGGTCCGCGGGCTTTTTGATGAAGCCGACCCCGCGGATGAAGAACTCGACCTGGTTCACCTCGATGACCTTCGCGCCGACGTCGATGTTCGACTTGCGTACCGCTTCGACGACCTCAGGGAGCGTCACGCGGTGCGCCCGCAGTTTCACTGGATCCACGTCGATCTGGTACTGCTTGACGTACCCGCCGATCGACGCCACTTCGGACACCCCCTCGACCGCGTTGAGCTGGTAGCGCACGTACCAGTCCTGGAGCGTACGCAGTTCGGCGAGGTCGAAGCCCTCTCCCTCGACCGTGTACCAGAAGACTTGCCCCAGTGCGGTGGCGTCGGGGCCCAGCACCGGCTCGACGCCGGCGGGCAGGCGGGCGCGCGCGACACTCATCCGCTCGAGCACCCGGCTGCGCGCCCAGTAGAAGTCCACGTTGTCCTGAAAGATCACGAACACCATCGAGAAGCCGAATCCGGAGGCCGAGCGGATCACCTTCACGCCGGGAGTGCCTTCGAGCGCGATGGTGAGCGGGTACGTCACCTGGTCGTCCACGTCCTGCGGGCTGCGCCCCGGCCAGTCCGCGAAGACGATCACCTGCTTCTCGCCGATGTCCGGGATCGCATCGACCGGCGTGTGAATGAGCGCGTACCATCCCGCGGCAATCACCGCGGCGACGGCCACGATGACCAGGAAGGTGTTGTTCAGGCACCAGCGAATGACGGTGTTGACCACGGCGGTGGCTCAATGCCCCGAATGAGGGGATGGCTGAGGGGACGGCGGATGAGATGATGGTTCTTGCGCTGGGCCCACGGGCCCGCCGTGGCCGGCGTGGGTTATGCCGCCGCCGGCGGTGCCTTCGGGATAGAGCAGGCTGGGCTTGCCCATGATCTGGAACTGCGAATCGAGCAGGAATCCGCCCCGTGCGACGACGCGGTCCCCGGTCTTGAGCCCACTCAGCACCGGAAAGAAATCTCCGGCGCGAGGCCCGAGCCGCGGCTGGACAGGGCGGTATGTGCCGGGCTCGTCCTCGATGTACACGATCTGGCGCCGGCCCGTCGTAAGCACCGCCTCGGCGGGCAGTGCGAGCACCCGTGGGGTGCTCTGCGGCCCGGCCTGGGTGGCATCCCCGGGCACGCGCTCGAGTGGCATCCCGCAGACCGTACAGCTGCCGGGCGTATCGGC
>JBGPMX010000605.1:0-3724 GCA_041487215.1 Planctomycetia bacterium
CGCCTGCTCGCCGATCCGCTTCGCCCGAGACGGCGGCCGACTGATCTACGCTTCCGATCAGGGAGCCCGCCTCGAGATCGTTCGCACCGCCGACTGGAAGCCCGAACCGCCGCTGGTGCTCGGCGGCGCCATCAGCTCTCAGCTAGCGCTGGCCGATGCGGGCCCCCTGCGAGCGCGCGGCAAGACAGACGACGCCGAGCTGCCCGGCCCGTGGGCCGTCTACGTCTCGGCCGACCGAACGCTCGAGATGCGCTCGCTCCAGGCGGACGCGCCACCGATCCACGGCGTGCGGCTGCCCACTCCCCGGCTGGCTCCGGACCAGGGCTGGCCGTGGGCACCAGTGGTCGACACAGCCGCCGACGGCAACGGGACCGTTAGCCGCGTGATCACCGGCCACCCGTCGGGGGTCGTGTGCCGGGCCGAGGTGCGGCGCACCGACGACATTCTTCACCTCGTCATCACCGGGGTGCGCGACGACCTCCCACCGCTCGCCGGCCCCCCCTTGCCACTTCGAGCCACGACCGCCAACGGCTCCGCCGTGGCACTCGCCTGCGTCGCGACCAGCGGCAAAGCAGAGCTGCTCGACCCGGAGACGCTGCGCACCGTACTTTCCTTTGAGGCGTCCGGAGCCACGCGAGGCGCCCCGGTAACGGACGGGGCCGCGCTCTTCACAGCGCTTCACGACGGCAGCATCCAGGCCATCAGGTGGCAGCCGGGATTGGGGATGACCACGGCATGGCAGAAACAGCTGGACGGCAAGAGCTGGACGCTGGCCGGCGCGCGCGACGGCCGGCTCACGGCGCTGGACAGCGAGGGGCGCATCGCGGTGCTCGACACGCGAACCGGCGAGCCGGTGTGGACGCACCAGGCGGCGGCTCCGCTCTCCGTGGCGCCGCGCCCCGTCGGCAGCCAGCTGGCTCTGGCCACCGTGGACGGCGGACTCTTCTGGCTCAGCCTGCCGCAGGCGCCGCCGGTCGAACGCGTGTCGGGAAATGCGCCCGCGCCGCCGCAGGAGGCCGCGCCATGATCCGGCATCGGCCACAGGGGCCAGCAAGGAGTGCCCGGCCGTACGCCAGCGCCGGCCGCACGCGATGTACGCGTCGCACCCGGCGACCGCCGCTCTTCTGGGTCTTGGTCGCCATGGCCCTCGCCAGTTTGGCCCCGACGAACCCGAGCCGGGCCGAGGAGATCCGCATCGACCTGGAGAAGCGCGGCGAATCGCACGTGACGCCGCGCGTCAGGCCCGACGGCTTCTCGCTCGACGTACGGGCCGACGGTCACCCGGTGAAGCTCGAGCCGACAACGATCCGCATCGACACCCAGCAGCAGGGGCGCTGGCTCGACGTGCAGCTGGACGCCGGCCGCTACCTGCGCACGCAGTACGACCCGGAGCGACCGACGCAGATCCGTATCGAGAGCACGCTCAAGTTCGACCTCAACGCCGGCGATCAGCGGTTCGCCCGCGAGCGCGACGCGATCCAGCGGGAGGCACAGACGCGTGCCGGTGGCAAAGACGCCGCGGCGCTGGCGCGGGCGCGGCAGCAACTCATGATGGAGCGCATCGCGGCGATCCGGGCCGAGAACGTCAAGGCCGGGGCCAACCCGCGCGGCAGAACGATCCGGCACGCGCCCCCTCTGCCCCGCGCGGCGCTCGAGTTCGATAAGCCCGAGGCGGTCGAGCGCATCCTCCGCGAGCAATGCCGCTGGCAGGGCGTGGCCCAGGTGTTCCAGGCGACGGGCTTTCCGCCCCCTGACGAGAAGGAGCACCCAGACTTCGCCGCGTCGCAGACAATGGCGGAAGAAATCCAGCAGGCCGTTCTGGGCATCCGCGGGGCAGGGCACAAGATCCTCAGCGACAACCAGCAAAACGCGATCGTGGAGAACAGCCGCTACGTGTTCGCCGCCCGCTTCGTCCCAGCGATTCCCGGCGCAGCCAGCGACCTACTCTGGAAAAGTGCGCCGGCCGTGCGCCTCCAGGACGCTCTGGTCCGGCGCGCGCGGCTGGAGGGGACGCTCGATCGCGAGCGCGGGCGCGTCGTCGAGTGGTGGCGCGTCGAATCGGACGAGCCGCAGCGCATCGATGCGCAACTGACCATGGGGGACGGGGACTGTTTCTGGACCTGGGTCGAGGGCCCGGACCCCGAAGTTCGCTTCGTTCGCTTGCTGCTGCATAGCCCGGCCACGCGTTACCGCCTCACCGTCTCCTTGCCCGAAGCGGATCGGGGCGAAGAGGTGACGCTTTACGACGGACCGCTCGGCGCGCCCGACAAGGCACCGTACTAAGGAGGTCCGCACAACGAAGTACGTCAGGCTTTCCCGCCTGACCGAGTGGATCAGGCTTTGCAACCTGACTCTGCTCGGCATGGGTCTTGTCAGGCTGGAAAGCCTGACGTACGCCCGATGAGCGCCGCACACGTTCTTCTACGGACAACGAGATGAAGTCATTTGCCGTGATCCGAAGCACTTCGAAGCTCGGCAGCTCATTCGCGCAGCCAGGGAGTCGCTGCGCGGAAGCCTATCGGTCTTCGCTCCACCGCCCCCGTGCTCGCCTGCTCGCTGTGGCGCTGGGCGTGGTTTTCCTGGTCGCCCGGTCGGCCGTGGGCCAGGATGCAGCGCCGCGGCTCCTGCCGGGCGAGTTGCCCATCGAGTACGGCCGGGGCATGATCGAACCGAAGCGGTTCCCGACGCTCAGCGAGCTGATGGTGCGGGTGGAGCGGAAGGAGCAGGCGCCGGCGCTGACATTCCGGTTCTACGGTGACCAGCATAACCACTACGCGCCCCAGTGGTCGCGCGATGGCGATGCGCTGGCCGTGCTCCGCTCGGACATCGACGCGCACACGAGCAAGATCGTGCTGCTGCCGTCGCTCGACGCCGACAAGCCGTTCGCGCTCTACACCGGCGTCGACAGCTACGATCACATGTTCGCGTGGTCCGCGGGGGGCGGCCGGGCGTTCGCGTTCTCGAGCACCAACGAGCCGGCGGAGCACGAGAACATCCACCTGGCGGTGCTGCGCGGTGAGCCGCGGCCGGTGCGTATTACCTCGGGGGCGGACGGCAAGACGCACGCCGCGATCTGGACGGACGGACCGGCCGCGCGCGTTTTCTTCAGCGCCGCCGGCAAGCTGCAAGCGGCCTCGCTCGATTTCACCCGGTTGGGCGACGCCGCGCGCGTCGAGCCGATCGGGGACGGGAGCGACGCGAGCTGGTCGCCGGACGGCCGCCGGGTGGCATGGATTGCGCGCAGCCCGGACGCCGAGAGCGGTTTCTCGCTCCGGCTGCATGACGTCCCGCGCGGCGGCGACACCCGCATCTACAGCGCGCCGGGGATGGTTTTGCGCAACCCGACGTGGTCCCCCGACGCGCGGCAGATCGCGTTTTACGGACGATCGCAGTCGGATCCGGCCTGGACGCTCTACGTGATGGCGGCACCCGCGCCCGCCGATCTCGCGCGCGCGGGGGACGGCACCGAGCCCGGCCAAACGGAGCCGGGCACCGCGGGGCGGCCGATCGCCGCAGCGCGCGACGCGCGGGCCGAAGAGCATTTCCTCAACTTCGGACCCGCTTGGGACCCGCGCAGCGACCGGCTCTGGCTGTTCACGCAGCCCACCGACCAGGAGTACTACCCACTCCGCTGGGTCGCCAGCGATGGCAGCCGCGCGGGCGAGGTGCCCTACGTCCGGCGGCTGACTACCGCCTGCGACGTCGCCGTCAACCCCGACCCGAG
>JBGPMX010000606.1:0-3723 GCA_041487215.1 Planctomycetia bacterium
ATCCATGTAGCCGGGGAGCATGCCGTTGCCCACCGGGGCCGCGCAGGGAGACCCGCCCCGGCTCCCGCAGTCGCCGCACGCGCTGTGCACGCAGCGGTGCACCCCCACCTGGTGCTTCAGGTACCCTGCGTAGTGCATCTGCCCGTCGTAGTAATCCTCGACGTGCTGGTAGTACTGGCGGCACATATACCGCTGGTACTCGGTCGGGCAGCACCCCGGATAGGGCGATTCCATGTAGAAGAAGTGGTGGATCTTGCTCTTCACCCAGACGAGCGCCGGGCAGGTACCGTGGCATCCGTCGCCGCCGCATCCGCCGTACGCGCCGTTCTGCCACCACGCACACTCGTTGTCGTTGCAGTGAGCGAAGGCCGGCTGACAGAGCGTTGCCGCCAGAACTCCCGCAGCCATCCAACTTCCGGCGCGGTATCTCATCGCCATTCCTTTCTGCCCAAAGCGGCCCCTGATAGACGGCTGCGTCGCACGGGTCGTCGCGGCCGTACGTGCAGTGGTATACATCGGCCGCAAGGCCGGAAAAATCCGATTAAACCTTGCCAAAATCAGAGTTTGCAGGGCCCGGTTTGTGGAACAAGAAACAGCCGCTCTTCTGAGCGCAGCGAGGAACGAGCGGAGTGAAGGATCCCCCGTGTCGGCTTCCGCGCCGCACTGCCGGGCGCGCCGGCTCTGTCATCCTGAGCGCAGCGCGGTACGAGCGGAGTGAAGGATCTGGGAACGAGTCAGCGAGATCCTTCGCAAAGCCTCAGGATGACAGCCCGTGAAGGCTGCCGCATGACGACGTCCGTCCCCCCCCCGATAAGCGTGGATTCACGCGGTCCGCGCCGACTATAATCGGTGATCTGTATCACCATGATGACTCGCCCACGCATCCTTCCCCCTGGACGCTGCCTCGTCGTGCTCTGCGCCGCGATGATCCCGGTCGGCTGCCTGCGCGGCGGCGTGGCGGCGCCATCCGGCGGCTCGGATCTGCCGCCGTCCAAAACCAAGCTCTCGCGCCAGGTGCTGACCGCGCAGGCCGCCCAGCGCGATCTCACGTACACCGTGGACACGGTGGGAAGCCTGGAGCCCGAGCGGCAGACGTCGATCGCGCCCGGCGTTTCCGGCGTGGTCGATGAGGTGTTGTTCCACGAAGGGGACCTGGTCGATGCGGACACGGTGCTGGTGCGGATCAACCAGGAGCGCTACGAATCGGCGGAGAAGCTGGCACGCGCGAACGTGGGCCAGGCCGAGGCGAAGGTAGCGCTGGCGCAGGACCAGGCGGATCGCGCGCGGCAGCTGGGGGAGCGGCAGGCGGTCTCGCAGGAAGAAGCGCGCCGCCGCATGCTCGAGCTCCAGGTGGTACGTGCCGAGTTCGCGGCCGCCCAGGCGTCGCTGGCCATGGCCGAGCACGACCTGGCGAACTCACGCGTCCGGCCGCCCTACGCCGGCCAAATCAACGCGCGCCGCGTCGCATCGGGCGACTACGTCAAAGAGGAGACGGTCGTCGCCACCATCGCCGATCTCTCGAAGCTCCGCCTCACCACCTGGGTGCCCGAGATGGCCGCGGCGCGGGTGAAGCTGGGCGATACGCTCGAGTTCGAGCTACCCGCCGTGCCCGGCCGAAAGTTCCCCGCCCGCATCTTCTTCCTGAGCACCGTCGCCGACCCGCAGAGTCACATGTTCGAGTGCAAGGCGGAGATCCCCGAGCCGGACCCGGACATGAAGCCCGGCCTGTTCGCCCGCGTGCAGATCGCCACCGAGCAGCACACAGGGGCGGTCGTAGTGCCGGAGGAGTCGGTGCGCGCGGGGGAGCAGGGGTTCGTGGTTTACGTGGCGGAATCGAGCGACGCGCGGGACGGTAAAGCGAGCGGCGTGGCGCGGGCGCGCCCCGTGCAGCTCGGCTTCCGCCGCCCTGGCTTCGTCGAGGTGCTGGCGGGCATCACCGCGGAAGACCGCGTGGTGACCCGCGGGTCGGAATCGCTCGAGGACGGCACGCCGATCGAATACCCCGTCGAAACCAAGGCCTCGGCCACGGCCGACGCCGACGCCGACGCCGCGGCGGACGGCAAGACCTGAGCCCCCTCACGACCCGCCATGACCCTCTCCGACTTCAGCATCAAGAACCCGGTCTTCCCGGTGATGCTCGGCGCCGCCATGGTGGTGTTCGGCTACCTGGGCTACCGCGAGCTGGGGATCAGCCAGTTCCCGGAGATCGACTTCCCGGTCGTGAGCGTCACGACGACGCGCGAGGCGGCGTCGCCGGACATCATGGACAGCGACGTGACCGACGTCGTCGAGGACGCGGTCGCCTCGGTCGAGGGCGTGGACTACATCACTTCGCAGAGCCTGTAGGGGACGAGCGTTGTCACGGTCTTCTTTCGCCTCTACCGCGACGTCGACGCCGCCATGCAGGACGTGCAGAACTCGGTGAGCGCGGCGATGAGCCGGCTGCCGAACGACATTGATCCCCCCATTGTCTCCAAGGTCAACTTCAACAAGTTCCCGATCATGTGGCTGGCCGTGCACGGTACTCGGCCGCTGCACGAGATCAGCGCGTTCGCCGACGATCACCTCAAGCAGGCGATCGAGACTATTCCCGGCTGCGGCGGCCTCATGTACGGCGGCCTGCGGCTGCGCAACATGCGCATCTGGCTGGACGGCGAGCGCATGCACAGCTACGACCTCGACGTGCGCGACGTCGCCGCTGCACTGCGGCGCGAGCACGTCGAGAAGCCGGCCGGCTATCTCGAGAGCAAGTCGGTCGAGATGAACGTGCGGACGCTGGGCGAGGCGCGCGACCCGGCGGATTTCGGCCGCATCATCCTGGCCGACCGCGACGGCCGGCTGGTGCGGCTCGGCGACGTGGCAATCATCGAGGACGGGCTGGCCGACCGACGCAGCCTGGCGCGGTTCAACAGCGTGCCCACCGTCGGGCTCGGCGTGATGCGCGCCCAGGGGGCGAACGTGGTGGCGGTCTGCGACGCCGTCAAGCAGCGGCTGCCCGAGCTGCGCCGCATGCTTCCCGAGGGGATGGAGATCGGCATCTCCACCGACTACTCGCTGTTCATCAAGAACGACGTGGCCGAGCTCAAGTTCGCGCTCGTGCTCGGCGTCGTACTCACCTCGCTGGTCACCTTCCTGTTCCTCGGGTCGCTCGGCACCACGCTGAACATCTGCCTGTCGATCCCGACCTCGCTGGTCGGCACGTTCTGCGCCATGCACGTCATGGGCTTCACGGTGAACTTCATGACACTGCTGGCCCTATCGCTCTCGGTTGGGGTCGTGGTGGACGACGCGATCCTGGTGCTCGAGAACATCTACCGCCGCTGCGAACACGGCGAGAACCGCCACCCGGCCGCCGTGCTGGGTGCGCGCGAGATCAGCTTCGCGGCGATCGCCGCCACCTTCTCGATCGTTGCCATCTTCCTGCCCGTCGCGTTCCTGGAGGGGAGCATTGGGCGGTACTTCTTCCAGTTCGGCATCACGGTGAGCGTGGCGGTCCTGCTCTCGCTGGTCACCTCGCTGACGCTCACGCCGATGCTCTGTGCGTTCTTCCTGCGGGTCCGCGCGCAGCGGCGTCCCAGGCCGCGGGCGTTTCGCGGCCCGCTCGGCTGGCTGGTCACGCTGACTTCCTGGCTTTACTGGTTCGTGGACCGCTGGATCCTCGAACTCATTATGGTGCGGCCGGTGGACTGGTTCATGGGACGGTTGGGGGCGCTGTACCGCCGC
>JBGPMX010000607.1:0-3722 GCA_041487215.1 Planctomycetia bacterium
CGCCCATGACCTTCTGCGCGCGCAGATTCACCATGAAGTCGTGGTTCTCGGCGTCGTAGCTGATGTTTCCCGTCAGGTGCTCCTTCTCGAGCCCGCCGATGCGGTGCTCGAGCCCCGGCGTGCCGGGCAGCGCCCAGGGCCGTGCCAGCCGCTCGTCCCGTTTATAGGGCAGGAACTTGTTGCCGTTGCCGTTCGGCGGCGCCGGGTGCTGCACCTGGATGTGCGGCAGTGTCTTGGGGTCGGGGATAAGCCACGGCTCGGCGCCGTTGGCAAGATACCCGTCGGACAGAAAGAGCACCGGGGTCATGAAGCGGACCGCGATGCGGAACGCCTCCTGGATCATCAGGAAGCAATCGGCGGGGGTGGCCGGCGCGACGATGGGCACGGGACACTCGCCGTTGCGCCCGAACATGGCTTGCAGCAGGTCCGCCTGCTCGGTTTTGGTCGGCAGGCCCGTGCTGGGCCCGCCGCGCTGCACGTCGATGATCACCAGCGGCAGCTCGGTCATGACGGCCAGCGCCACCGCCTCGGACTTGAGCGCCAGCCCGGGCCCGCTGGTGCCGGTAACCCCGAAGGCGCCGCCGAACGAGGCGCCGATGGCAGCGCCGATTGCGGCGATCTCGTCCTCGGCCTGGATCGTGCGCACGCCGAAGTTCTTGTGATGTGCCAGCTCGTGCAGGATGTCGCTCGCCGGCGTGATCGGGTAGCTCGCGTACACCAGCGGCGTGCCTGCCAGCCGGGCGGCGGTGATCAGCCCGTACGCGGTCGCCTCGTTGCCGGTGATCTTGCGGTACTTGCCGGGCTTGATCGGCGCCTTGGGCACGCGGTAATGCACCGCGAATGCGTCGGTGGTGTCCCCGTAATAATAGCCCGCCTTGAGCGCCCGCGTGTTCGCGTCGCACACGGCGGCCTTCTTGCCGAACTTCTCCTGGATCCAGCGCAGCGTCGGCTCCATCGGCCGCTCGTACAGCCAGTACACCAGCCCGAGCGCGAAGAAGTTCTTGGACCGATCCGCTTCGCGCATGCTCAGCCCCAGGCCCTCCACGGCGCCGCGGTTCAGCTTGGTCATCGGCACCTTGACCAGGCGGTACTTGGACAAGCTGCCGTCCTCGAGCGGGCTGCGCTCGTAGCCGGCCTTGTCGAGATCCGCCTTCGTGAACGCGTCCGAATCGACCACGAGGATGCCGCCCGGTTCGAGTTCCTTCACGTTGGTGCGCAGCGCGGCCGGGTTCATCGCCACCAGCGTGTTGAGCTCGTCGCCCGGCGTGTGGATATCATGGCTCGAGAAGCAGATCTGAAACCCGCTCACGCCGGCGAGCGTGCCCGCCGGTGCGCGGATCTCAGCGGGGAAGTCGGGCAGCGTGCTGATGTCGTTGCCGAAGATCGCGGAGACGTTCGTAAACTGCGTGCCCGCCAGCTGCATGCCGTCGCCCGAGTCGCCGCAGAAGCGCACCACGACCGACTCGAGCTCCCGAACGGGCCTGGCCGGAGACGGCGTGCCGGCTCCGGCGACAGAGGTCGTTGCGACCATCGTGATTGAGTCTCCTGGTATCTCCCGTGCGGGAACTCGTCGCCGCCCGCACGCGAGAGCTGAATGCGTCGAACGAAACCGAGCGCGTCCGGCCGAGGCCGAGCCGCGGTTCCGCCGGACTACGCTCCCTCGCGGTCCTGCTGCACCGGTCGCGAGACCGGGGCCATGTTGTACACCGCGGCGGAATAGTGCTGCGCCAGGTGGTGAACCAGATTGCGCACGGTCACCACGCCCACGAGCTCGCCTGCGTCGTCGACCACCGGCAGGCGGCGGTACCGACCCTGGTGAATACGGGAGACCAGCGTCGCCACCGAATCGGTCGCACACACGGTCACGGGATCCCTGCTCATGAAGTCCGCGACCGGCCGCCCCCGATCGTGTTCGGGACCCAGCACACGGTGCAGGTAGTCCTGCTCGGTGAAGATGCCGAGCAACTTCGAGCCCTCGCAGACGAGCACGCAGCCGGTGCGGTGGGTCTGCATGAGAGCGAGCGAATCACGAACCGAGGTCTCCGGCACGACGCGGACTCCCGCCGCGGGAAGCAGCTCGGAAACCTTCTCCCTGCGGAGATGCGCCTGGATGTCCTTGGGCATAGAGCGGGCCTCCGGATGCAGCAGCCATACAGAATACAGAATACAGAATACAGAATCGTCGCACAGATCAGAAGTGCTCACCATACCGCGCCCCGACTCCAAGTTCCAACCCGATCCGCCCTTGTCCGCCGCCGCCGATTCGGCATAATACTGCCGCCGGACCAGCCCGGCGCCGGAAACAAGGAGGCATCCATGCGTCGCGCGATCGCGGCCGCCGCTCTCGTCTTGCTCCCAGGTACGGGCTGCGCCGTCATCAAGACCACCGACGTCACCGACGCGACTTTCAAGCGACACCAGAGCGTCGCCGTGCTCGGCTGGCCGGTCTACAGCCGCGTCACCGATCGCGAAGACGATAGCGCCTCCACCACCCACCTCGCCGTCAAGGCCGACGGGGCGAACCAGGCCGAGAACGTCGAACCGCTTGAAATGCTGGCCCGGCCTATCGAGCCCGCCCTGCCGCTCCCAGAAAGGCGATGATCGGCCCGCCCGTTTGCCGATCCTGAGAGAGAGTGCGTAGCAAGAAAACGGACGGGGAGCCTATGAAGCGATTTATCGCCTTGGTGGTAGTCCTGGCCGGTTGCGCAAGTTCGGGCGAATACGTCTCTCGCCCCGCTCCGGTGCTCCCGCCCCCCGACGCTCCTGTCGCCGCCGCACCGGGCAGCGCCCCGGCCGGCTATCCGGCGAACGCTCCGCCGCTGTGTGTCGAGTCGCGTTCCCGATTCAGCGAGCGCTTTTCCCGCTGGTTCGCCAGCGGACGTGGCTGGACGTGGGGTGCGGCGAGCTGCGGGCCGGTGCGTGACCAGGAGCTCGATCGCCTGATGGTGGACACGCTGACCAGCTCGCGTCCGGACTACTCGCGCGAGCCTGCGACGCCGCGGCCGCGACCGATCGACGCGCCGTGGATTTACCCGTCTCAGGGGAGCAACCCGCCGCCGCAAGCGTCCCCCTAGCTCTCCGTCCCTCTTCGTTGGACAGGTGCCATGGACAGCGCGTGAAACCAGGTTCACCTGCGCACGATCTCGTTGTGCCACTCCCACCAATACCGTAACCGCGGATGCACGCCGACGGACGCCGATAGGAAGAGGACGCGCTCCGCTCAGGATGATAGAGCGGGCGCGGCGGACCACGAAGTAGGTCCGCAGAAGAACGTCGGCTGCCGATTGGGCGTACGTCAGGCTTTCCAGCCGGACAAGGCCAATGCCGAAGAGAGTCAGGCTGGAAAGCCTGACGTACCGCCTTCTGCGGACCTACTTGGCCCGACGCGAAGATCAAAAGCTGCGCTCCAGGATGGCATGCTTAGGGCGTCATTCGTGGCGTGAGGCGGCACGTGAGGCTACTGGGCGGGCGGGAGGTGGTCGAGTTGCTGCGAGAGGCTGGCGAGCTGCGCCTTGAGCTGTGCGATCTGCCCGGTGCCGCGCGAAGCGTGGGCGGCCACGGGGCTGGGGGTCGCCCAGGCGCCGCCCACCATGACCGGGGCGAGTGCCGGGTTCAATCCGGAGAACGCCGAGTGCAAGCCGCGCGCCTGCGCCGCATGCCGGGCGCGCGTTTTCTGGATGCTGTGGAATGCCAGCGCCATGATTCCGATGAGCAGCACGAAC
>JBGPMX010000608.1:0-3721 GCA_041487215.1 Planctomycetia bacterium
CGTTCGGCATCGTAGGGACTCCTTGGAAGCGGGAGCGAAACGGGCGATTCGCGCGGTGCTCGGGCCGGGCGATGCGGCCTCGTCGGCGGCTCGGCACCGCGCACGATTCTCGGGCAAAAACCCAGGGCGAGCAAGAAGGCGACGAGTCGAACCCGTGCGGCTGCAGGACCCCGCCCCTCTTCTTTCCCGGCAAGCAGGGCGGGAAAGCCAGGGCAAGCCGACGCCGGGGGTGCGGACCCGGCGGTTCGCCCGCGGCGGCGGACGCCCAGGACGGCGGGCGCGCCGCGGCTGGTCGCGGATCAGCCGGGCTGCTACGCTGGCGACCAGCGACGCTCGTGAAAATCCGCATTTTTAGGAGTGCGGCGACCTGTCGCCGCTTTCTCCGGTTTTCGCGCGCGACCGACTCGGGAAGTCTTCGCTCCCCACGCAACCGACTTCCGAAGCCTTGTGCACCATGCGCGTGAAGTAACGCCGCACTCCCATGAACTGCCCGCACTGCCACACGGTTCTCGGCCCTGCCGATGCGCGGGATGATTCCGCGATCTGCCCGTCGTGCGGCAGCACGGTACACGTCGAGCACGACCGCACGCGAACCTACGCCGAATCGCACCAGCGGGTCGGCCACTTCGAGCTGCTCGAGCGCGTCGGCAGCGGCGCCTGCGGGGCCGTTTGGAAGGCACGCGACCTTGAACTCGATCGTCTGGTTGCCGTCAAGATTCCCCACCCCGGACGGCTTGACACCGAGCAGGAGACCCAGCGGTTCTTGCGTGAGGGACGCAGTGCCGGACAACTCCGCCACCCCGGCATCGTCTCGGTGCACGAAGTCGGGCGGGACAGCCACCATCCTTATCTGGTGTGCGACTTCGTCCGCGGCGTCACCCTGGCCGAATATCTGACGGCCCATCGCATTCCGGCACGCGACGCCGCCGAGCTTGTGGCTCGCGTGGCCGAGGCGCTGGACTATGCGCATTCCATGGGCGTTGTGCACCGCGACATCAAGCCGTCGAACATCATGCTCGAGCTGCCCGATGACCGCGCGCGCGTGGCGGCGGCGGCGGTCGAGGAGCGCCGCGCCGGCGCGGCCGCCGCATCCGTGCCGGTCGGCAGGCCGCTGCTCATGGATTTCGGCCTGGCGCTCCGGCCGGAGGCCGAGGTCACCATGACCATGGACGGCCAGGTGCTGGGCACGCCGGCCTATATGAGCCCCGAACAGGCGGCCGGGTTGAGCCACGGCGTCGATGCGCGGAGCGATGTGTATAGCCTCGGGGTCGTGCTCTACGAGCTGCTCACCGGCCGGCTGCCGTTCCGCGGTCACAGCCGCATGTTGCTGGAACAGGTATTACGCGAGGAACCGCCCGGCCCCCGTACGATCCGGGCCGATGTGCCACGCGACCTGGAGACCGTCACCTTGCGGGCCATGGCCAAAGAGCCCGAGCGGCGCTACCCGACGGCGCGCGCGCTGGCCGAGGACCTGCAGCGCTTTCTGCGCGGCGAGCCGGTCCAGGCGCGGCCGATCGGCGGTGTGGAACGGCTCTGGCGCTGGTGCCGCCGTCATCCCCAGCTCGCCGGGGCCATCGGGCTCGCCGCCACACTGCTGGTGCTGGTCGCCGTCGGCGGGGCCATCGCGGCGATCGCATTCCGCAACGTGGCGGCCGGGGAGCGCGAGGCGCGCCGGCTTGCGCAGGGGGCCGAGCAATCGACGCGCGCGGCCCTGGCCCGCGAGGAGTCCGCGCACGCGGCCGCGGAACGAGCTGGCGAGCAGGAGCGGCTCGAGCGCCGCCGCGCGGAACAGCTCGCCGAAGAAAACCGCCGCAACCTCTACGTGGCCCGCATCAACCTGGCCGCCCAGGCGTCGCGCCAGCCCGACGTGCCACGCGGACTGGAGCTGCTCGACGAGCTGCGCCCGCGTGCCGGCGCCGAGGACCTGCGCGGCTTCGAGTGGTACCAGCTCTGGCAGCGCATTCACGCCGAGCGATCCACGCTGTTCCCACGCAGCGGTGTGGTCCGCTCCGTGGCCTTCTCACCCGACGGCCGCAGCCTGGCCACTAGTTGTTTACGCGGCGCCCGACTCTGGGACGTCGCCAGCGGGCGGCTGCGCGGCGACAGCTTCCCCCTCACAGACAATGCCCGGTCGATCGCCTTTTCCCCGGATGGCACGCTGCTGGCCATCGGCGGCGGAGGCGTCGGCCGAAAAGGCCATGTCACGCTTTGGGACATCGAGGCCAACCAGCCGCGACGCGGGCTGGACGACTTCGACGACCCGGTGCTCGCCGTGGCGTTCGCGCCGGACGGCAAGACCCTGGTCACCGGCACCGCGCCGCTCGACCCGGAGGGACCGAACCCCGCGACGCGGCTCTTCTGGATCTCCAAAGGACCGAAACGGGGCGAGGTCAAGCTCTGGGACGTTTCGGAAGGGAAAGCCATCAGGACGCTCGAAGGACTCAGCGGCGGCATCCTCTCGGTCGCATTCTCCCGCGACGGCGGCACCGTCGCCGCCGGCAGCTGGGACCATACGGTCCGCCTCTGGGACGCCCGGACGAGCAAGCTGCGCGACAGCTACGAGCACTCGGGGTACGTCTGGTGCGTCGCGTTCTCACCGGACGGGAACCGCGTCGCGTCCGGCAGCGGCAAGTGGGATGGCGAGGCCGAGCTCGTCGTGCACAAGACCGCGGGCGGCACGGAAGCGGACGTCAAAGGCACCCATCAGGCGGGAATCACCGCCGTGGCGTTCGCACCCGACGGCAAAACGCTGGCCACCGGCAGCTGGGACCGGGCCATCAAGATCTGGGATGCCGCAACGGTAAGCCCGCGTCACACCCTGGCCGGACACACCTGGTACGTTTCGTCGCTCGCGTTCTCACCGGACGGCGCGCTCGTCGCATCAGGGAGCTGGGATGAGACGGCCAAGCTGTGGTACGCCAGGGAGCAACTGGACGAGACGCGGATCACCGGCAACCCCGTCGTGGGCGGGTACTCGGTGTCCTTCTCCCCTGACGGCAGGCTGCTCGCAACCTCCAGCTCGGAGACCGTCACGGTGTTGGATCGCGACGCGGGGCGCCTGGTTGCCGTTCTTCCCGGACATTCCGGGCAAACGATGGTCACCTTTTCACCGAACGGGAAGACGATCGCCACCGGCGGCTTCCCGGGCCAGTCCGCGGGGGCGCGGATCTACGACACTGAAGAGTGGACGCTGCTCCACGAGCTGCCCGAACGATCCGCCGTCTGGTCGCTGGCGTACTCGCCCGACGGCAGCATGCTGGCGACGGGATGCGCTGACCGAAGCGCCAAGCTCTGGGACGTCGCAAGCGGCGAAAAGCTCGCGGCGTTCGACGGCCAGGAGGGGTTGGTGCGCTTCGTTACGTTCTCGCCGGACGGCAAGCAGCTCGCCGCCTCGGTCCACATCGGAGCCAAAGCGAGCGTCGTGAAGATCTGGGACCTTGCCAGCCACGAACAGGTCGTGCGGGTGCCCGGACATTCGGGGAACATCGAGGCGGTGCTGTTCACTCCCGACGGCAAGACGCTGATCACTTGCAGCCACGACCACACCGCGAAGCTCTGGGATACGGGCAGCTGGAAGGAGCGAGCGACGCTGAAGGGGCACGTCGAGGGGATCTACCACGAGGCGATCGCACCGGACGGCCGCACACTGGCCACCGCCGGCTGGGACGGCACGGTACGCCTCTGGAGCATCCTCACGGGCCAGCTGCTGCTGACTCTGCCC
>JBGPMX010000609.1:0-3718 GCA_041487215.1 Planctomycetia bacterium
CGTCCGCGTTGATCGAGTCGGGCACCAGCCCTTCGTTGAATCCGCTAACGATGAGCGCCGGGGCGTCGTCGTGCGACAACTCGAGCCAGCCGAGCAGCTCGATCGCGTCGCGCCGCGGCGGCACCGCGATCGACTCGCCCTCGGCCAAACGAAGCACCAGCCAGAGCGCGGTGGCGGCGTCCAGCACCGGCCCGGCACGCGGATCAAGGCTGTGGCATTGCTGCAACACCGCGTGGATCGCCTCGCAAGCCTGGATCACGACGCGCTGCGCGGCGTCGTTTCGATCCAGCGTGCGACCGCCGTAGACGGTGAGTACGAGCTCAAGCAGCGGCTCGGCCCATTCTGCCAGCGGCTGCCTGTCGCCGAGCCCGCCCAGCCATTGCTCGATGCGGCGGTGTACGCTACCGAGCGGTGCGGGCTCGGCGAACGAGTGCAACGCATCCGGCCGCAACACCGCCTGAAGGTGCTCGGCGGTGAACTTGTCCAGCGCGGTGATCCCGTCGTCCGCCATGTCCAGCCACGTCTCCACGTCCGGGTGCCGTACGAGCGCGGCAAAATCGCCTGTGCGGCGATGTTCCACGTACTGCGACGCGACCGCGAGCAGCCGGAACGGACCCGTGCGTGCGACGGGCAGGCCGGCAGCATGATGCGCCTCCAATGCGTGCTGCTCCAACTGCTGCTCGATGTAGGGCACCACCTCCTCGTCCGGCACGCCGACCGTGATCTGCGACGCCGCGTAGCGTCCGCCGTAACCCGCGATCGCGCGGAGCACGGCCGCCGCCTGGTCCGACGGCCGCTCGACGATCTCGACCTGCTCGGTCCGCAAGGCGATGACCGCGTCGCGCCACGCCTCGACTCGTGTGCAGCCGAACTCGTCGAACCGCTCGGCAAGATCCTCCGGCGCGAATACCCAGACGCTGACTCGCTCGGCGACCTGCTCCAGCATGCGGCGTACGATGAGATTCAATTCGGGCGTCGCCAGCAGCACGATAGTCTTCTCGGTACGACACGCATGCCGTTCGACCGCCGCGATCCGTTCTTCGTGCCGGTCCGCCAGCCCGAGCTCGCCGAGTCGCGCGATGTAGAGACGACGTGCGGTCTCCAGTGCTTGCCAGCGATCCTGCTCGTTGAAATCCGGCAGCTCGCTGCCCCGTAGGGCCACGTTGGCGAACGTGAGCATGTCGCCCGCCAGCTCGCGGTGCAGTCGCTCGCACAGCCCGGCGAGCGAACACCAGCCCTCGAAATCATCCGCTGCGGGCCGCCGCGGGAACACGCACGCGAGGGCGTCCGGCTCGGCGGCCTCGAGCGCGACCACCCATGCCAGCATCCGCGCCACGTCGCCCGCCGGCGTGCGCGACGCATCGTAGAGCTGCTCCGGCACCGTGCCCGGCGTCTCCGTGAGCGGCGGGATGAGACAGAGCCCATCCCGCTCGGCACGCGCGACCAAGAGTTCGATCAGACGCCGCCCTGCCCTTGCACCCGGCAGAACGATGACGACCTTCTCCAGGTCCAGTTGCCTCCCGCGCGCGAACTGCCGCACGAGTTGATCGACGGCCGCGTGCAGGCACGGCCGGTCCCAGCCCACGAAGACGCGATCCACACTCATACGGCTCATCCCACTCGCCATCGATCAAGAACTGCCGCCTCCGCCGTTTCCTCACTCCAGCTTATGGATCTTTGCCCCCTGCAACGCCCGGTATCGTTCCGGGTGGCACGAGAGCAAGACCACCTGCAGGTGTTGAGCTGCCTCCTCGATGATCGCCAGAAACCGCTCGTGGCGTCTCGGGTCCGTGTTCACCAAGGTGTCGTCAAGTACGAATAGCATGCGCTCGGCCCGGGCCAAGTACTGGGCCAGGGCGAGGCGGGTCATGAGAAAGAGCTGCTCCTGGGCGCCGCCGGAAAGATCCCGCATGGAGCGTTCCGCGCCGTTGCCGATGACGATCCCCGTCAGACTGAGCTGTTCATTGAAGACCGGCCTTCGGCCCTCTCGCGCAGTCACGCGAGAGAACAGTCGTTCCACCTGGTCGGAAATCGGCCCGGTCAACGTGGCGACAACGGCCTTGCGTCGCAGCTCGATGAGCGTGTGCAGCAGTCGGGTGGCGCGTGCTCCTCGTTCGGCCTGGGCATGGCGCGCGGTGGCCAGTGCCATGGCCTCTTCCTTCTCCACGATCTGGCCGTAGAGCCCGAGGGCGGCCGCCTGCTCGATCCGGTCGCGCAGGCTAACCATCGCGTCGTGACAGGGCTGGATCTCCCGTTCGACCTGTTGGATTGCAACCGAAAGGCGTTGCGCCCGCGACTCGGGATCGTCGCTGGGAGGCGGGAGTTGCTGCTTGAGTTCCTTGACTTGTTCCTCGGCCGCGGCGCATTCTCGGCGTGCACTCTGGTAGGACTGTTCGAGGAGCTGTTCGTCGCCGTAAGTCCGGTGCAGAGAGTCGATGACGCGCTGGGCCTCGAGCCCCGCCACTTCGGCCGCGGTCTTCTTGTTCGTCGTTACACTCCGCAGGCTGTCAGCGGAACGAGACGCCGTGATGACTCCGTCGCGTTCTATCTCAAGGGAGCGCACTTGGCTCACCGCGGCATCGTGTTTTCGCTGGAACTCATCGATATCGGGCAGAGTGGCTTGCGCGATACCTTCGACCGGCATGGCTATCTCCTGGCAAAGCGACCGCAGCTCGGCCTCGCGCTTCGTGCTGGCTTGCTTCAGGCCGGCGAGTGTCTTGTGCTCGGCCGCCACCGCGCGGATCTGATTGTCCAGCCCGGTGATCTCACCTTGTAGGCCGTCGCAGTGGGCCTTACGCGCCTCCAGTTCTTCGACGCTGGTGACGCCGAAGCCGTGAAGTGTCTCGCGCATCTCCTGGTCGAGCTTGGCCCGCTCGCCCTGGAGCGTCCGCACCTCGCCCGCGCCCGAGCGAATTTTGATGCTACCGATGCCCGCGAGCTCGAGCGACGCTTGATCAGCCGAGGCAAACCGCCGCTCGGCTCCGGCCTCGAAAGCCAGCTCCTCACGGCCGCCTGACCCTTCAAAGGTCCCCTGGCAGGTGACCTCAAGGCGCACGGCCATCGACAACCCGATGTTCTTGAGTTGCCCATCCAGCTCGCGGAGTTGGTCCGCCCTCTTGCGAGCGGCAGACACGTCAGCCGCCTTGGGAATCTTGACCGCTTCCAGTTGCTGGGCACGCTCGGCTCGCTGATCGGTCAACCGCTGCGCCTCATCGATCGCCGTGTGCAGTCGTTCGACGGAGCCGTAAACCGCTTGGGCTTCCTTGAGCTTCCGCGCCTGCCGCAACTCGGTCGCGTGTTGGTCAATGACATTCCGGACGCGCTCCAGATCGCCGTTGAGGCGCTGCTCGTCTACTGCCAGGCTCTCACGGCGACCGTCCACTGCCTGAAGCTCGTCATCCATCTTCCGAGCTGCTTCATTCTGATCCGCGATTGTCTGCTTGGCAGATCCCAGTTTCTCGCGATCCTCGTCCACTCGCTCGAACTTCCCCTGATGGGCTTTCAGGGTCGCCTCCGCCAGTTGCAGCTTGCGTCTCAGCTCACGCACGCGTTCGATCTCCGCGCGAAGGCCATCGAACTCGCGGCGGCGTTCGTCCCGTTCACCCTCGAGGCGCTGTCGTTCGGCCTGGCGATCCAGCAGGGCGGCGGCGTTGGACTCAGACTGGGCGTGCTGCGCTCGGAGTGCGTCGAGTTCGGCGGCCAATCGGCCGATCTCGTC
>JBGPMX010000610.1:0-3716 GCA_041487215.1 Planctomycetia bacterium
CTGGACGCTGTTCACCCTGGTCGGTTCGCAGGTCGAGTTCGAGGGGATCAGCTTCGAGACCGACAGCACGGCCGCGGGCGAGGCGGGGCGCGCAGTGGATCCCCTGGTCATGCTCGCGCTCGAGTCCTCCCAGGTGACGCTGCGCCGCTGCGGATTTTTCCAGGTCACGAAGCAAACCGGCTCGCCGCGCTCGAAGCGAAGCCCGGAACCGAGTGCCTGGGTCGCCCAGCTGGACGGCGGGATCGCGACCAGCGGCGAGGCGACGGGCAGCAGCATTCGGGCCGAGGAGTGCTTCTTCGGCGGCGGCCAGACCGGGTTCGTGCTCAAGGGGCCGGCCCGCCTCGAGCTCCAGGACTGCACGCTGCTGCCGTACCGCGCGGCGGTGGTCGTGAACTCGTTCGGCTATCCGCAGACCGTTGCCGCCCGCGTCGGGCTGGCGCACGTCTCTCTGTTCGGCTCCGGCGACCCGGTCATCGACCTGCAGTTCGCACGCGCGGTGGTCGACGCGCGGGACTGCGTGTTCTCGCACGAGGGGCCGCAGCACGGCACGCTGGTGCGCAGCGACGCGAGCAGCCAGGTCGAATGGAGCGGCAAGAACAACCTCTTCCACGCCGTGAGCGGCTTTCTGATCGCTCGCTCCGCCGCCGACTGGGTGACGCGCGCCGGGGGCCTCGCCGAGTGGAAGCAGCTCGCGCCGGACGTGCACGAGGACGATTCGACCGAGACCGACACATCCCCCTGGGTCATCAGCCTGGAACGGGCCGCGGAGATGGAAGAGGCGAACCCGAGCGACCTGCACGTTGCGGACGCGTTTCGCCTCAAGCGCCATGGGGACAACCCGGACTGGCGTCCCGTGGGGGCGCGCACCGTTCTGCCCTGGGGATCGCTCTACCCGGCGGGCGCGCTAGAGCTGACATCGGTGCGCAGCGCGGCATCGCCCGGCGCGGCGGCCCCCGCGCCCGCGGCAGCGGCCGAGCCGCGTGCCGCCTCGGACGCCGTGCCGGACAAGGGCACGAAGGACCGGCCGCCGAAGACGGCGTCCGCCGCGGGCGGATCCGCCAGCGTGGCAACGCCGGCCGCGGCGTCCTCACCCGCCGCCGTCGAGCCGCCCGAGCCGGAGCCGATGCGCGTGCCCAACATGAAGAGCGTGATCAATACCACCGGCGGCGACACGCCGCCGGCCGGCGCGCGGCCGGCGAGCCTGCCGGGTCCCGACGCCCCGCGCGGCGCCGAGGCCGCGCCGCACGCCGCCGCCGCGGTCGTCGACCCGTCGAGCCGGACTGCGTACCACTCGCTGGCCGAAGCATGCGCTCGAAGCGACGACGGCGCGCTCATCGAGATCCGCTATTCGGGCAAGCTCATCGAGGAGCCGATCGAGCTGGGGGACCGGCACCTCATCATCGCGGCCGCGGACGGCTTCCGGCCCACCGTGCAGCTGCACGCGGATCGGCTCGACCTCGAGGGACGCGAGCCGCGCCTGTTCAGCATCCGCCGCGGCAGCCTGACGCTGCGCGGCATCGATTTTCTTATCAGTGCGGACCCGGCAGTGAGCGCCGAACCCTGGGGGCTCGTCGCCAGCCGCGGCGCCGACGTCATCATCGAAAGCTGCACGGCGCGGCTCGAGGCGCCGGCCGGCCTGACCACAGTGCTCGTCCGGTTCCTGCCCCAGGACGGCGATGACCCGATGATGGCGCCCAGCGAGCCGGCGGCCGGCAATCGCACCCAGCTCCGCCTCTCCAGCATGCTGCTCGTGGGAAGCGGCAGCGTTGTACGCATCCAGCCCGCGGGGCGGGTGCGCATCGAAGTGGACAACTGCGCCATCGCCGTGCAGGACGCGTTCTGCGTGCTGGCCAGCGGCAACGATCGGCTGCTGGCCGGCGCATCCAACGAGCTCGAGTTCCGGGGCTCGAGCGTCGAGACGCATCGCGGGCTCATCCAGTGCGATGCTCCCGACCTGCGTCCCTGGCTCCCCGCCATCGACGTGACCGCGATGGGCAACCTCTTCTGGAGCGACGCGAGCACGCCGTGGATCTCGCTGCGCAGTCCGCGGCCGGCCGAGGAAATGCGCGTGCTCGTTCATTGGAAGGGGATCAACAACACCTACCTGAACGTCGGCGTGCCGCTGGTGGCCGAGAGCGTGGCGCCGGGAGGCGAGTCCGAGCGCTACGACTGGTCGCGCTGGCTGGGCTTCCCCGGCCGCGAGGAGCCGACGGCCGAATACCGATCGTCGCTCGAGCTGCCCGATGCCAGCCTGCCCGTCTGGCAGCTGACGCGGAACCACTTCTCCTGGGAGCCGCTGCTGGGGCCGGGCGAAGCCGCGTCGAGCGGCCGACACCAGGGAGCAGACCTCACGCGCCTGCCTGACGTGCCCGGCGCCGCGGCTCCATCCACCGGCCCGTAAACCAAAGGGGTCCCGCCGTTGAAAGAGAGAATCCGCCGAGACACGCCCAGGCTCTCCATCGGACGTGCAATGGCAGTTCGATGTGGGACACGCGGCGGATGCTCTCTTTCCAGTGGGTCCAATGGTCAAGTTATTTTTTGACGGGCCCTAACCCCGCGCTGGCTCGTTCAGCCCTGTCGCCTCCAGCACCATCGTCCCCTCCGCCGACGCGCCGGCCTCGAGCACGGCGAGCCCCGCGTCGATCCCTCGCGCGTGGAGGTTCACCGCATCGGTGACGCACGTGTACGGCTCGACGCAGACCGAGCCGCGCCGGGGCGGGGTGTAGAGCACGACGTCGCGGAACGCCGTGTCAAACCGGTAGACGACTTCGACTCCTGCGTCATGATCCAGCAGGCGGCAGGGGCACCAGCCGTCCGAGAACTCGAGACCGGTCAGGACGTGATCGAGCTTGAGCTCGGAGAGAGCACGCGCCCGGCGCAGGTCCAGCACGCCGCTCACCGGGCGCTTGGCCCCGGTCGGCAGAGACGCCTCGAGCTCCCAGAACTGGGTCGCGGGCACGCGCACGCTTGCGTGCGCTTCGTTCCCGTTCGCCGCCAGCGGCAGCCGGAAGTAGGGATGCGTTCCGAATCCCCACGGCAGGGGGCGGCTGTCGGGGTTCGTGACCCGGAAGCGGCTGGTCAACCGGTTCTCCTCCAGCGTGTAGCGCAGCTGGATCCGGAAATCGGCGGGCCAGAGCGAGGCGAGTTCGGGCAGGTCTCGCGTGAGCTCGAGCTCGCCGGTGATTTCGGCCGCAGCGGAGCACGGATTCGGCACGATTCGCCACGGGCGGTCGATGACCAGGCCGTGGATGGCGTTGGGTCCATGGTTCTGCGGCAGCTCATAGACCTTGCCCGCGAACTCGAAGCGCCCTCCCGCAATCCGGTTCGGGAAGGGAAACAGGATCGGAATGCCGTTGCCCGATGCGTGCGACGGCGCGTCCGCGAAATGGTCCGCCGCGGAGAGAAGCTCATACGGGCGTTCCCCCACGCGGCATTGGAAGCTGTAGCAGTTGAAGCCGTAGCCGGGCAGGACGCGGGCCGAGCTGCCCGCGTTCGCATCCTCCAGGACATAAACCAGATGCTGCCCGTGGCTCTCTGTGCGAACACTCGCCATGGCCGATTCTCGCTACGAGTTCCGGAGGCTAGTCGCGTGCCGGAGCTCATCGTACCATGTCGCCGCGGCAGCCACCCGCACGGCGGTCGCGCGATGTGAAAGGTTCATCCGGATCTAGCGTGCGCGGCGTAGCGAGTCCCAGAGCTACCGGTTCCTCTTCTCA
>JBGPMX010000611.1:0-3714 GCA_041487215.1 Planctomycetia bacterium
CGATGCATGATCGGCTCAATAGCATCCTGGCCGGCCATGAAGTGCAACTCCCGGATAGCCTGAAGGCGCAGCTTGACAAGTTTTTCTCGAATGCGGTGGGACGAGATGTCAAAGCGGCGAACGTGATCCTCAACATCAAGCGGCGCAAGGCGCGCATCCTCGAGATCGAGGCCGTGCACAAGCGCGTGACCGGTAAGGACGGCGGGCCGGTCGAGGTGCGGCTCGCCAAGATGGACGATCGGCAGCTGATCGAGGAGATGAGGCGCACCGGGGCGTGGGACGAGCTCACGCCCGAAGCGCAGGCCCGGTACCTGGCGAACGCGGGGCTCAGCGAATGAACGAGGACCAGACACCGCTGCGGCCGAAGCCGGACAAGGCGGGCGACCTCGCCGAAGCGCCGTACAACCCGCGGGTGATCACGGACGCGCAGCTCGGCCGGCTCGGCAAGGCGCTCGAGCGGTTCGGCGACCTGGGCGGGATCGTCTTCAACCGCCGCACAGGGAATCTGGTCGGCGGCCACCAGCGGGTGAAGAAGTTCGGTCCCGAGGCCCAGATCGTGATTGAGAAGCTGTACGGCGAGCCCACGCCGGCGGGCACTGTCGCCGAGGGCTACCTGCTCTCGTTCGGCGAGCGCTACTCCTATCGCGAGGTGGACTGGTCCGAGACCGACGAGCGGATCGCGAACATCGCCGCCAACCAGCACGGCGGGGAGTTCGACCAGGCGAAGCTTGGACCGTTGATAGTGCAGCTAGTCGAGCTCAACACCGACACCGACCTCCTGGGGCTCGAGCTGAGGGACCTGGCGCCGCTCGTGGGCCCAGCGTGGACGCCCGCCCCGCCCGCCGCGCTGAGCGAAGCGGAGAAGCGCCAGCACCGCGTGGAGGGCGAGCCGCCGCCGAAGATGGCCGCGCCCGTCCCGGTCACCGAGGAGCAGCGCGGCGTGATCGAGCAGGCCTGCGACAAGTTGCGCCAGGAAGAGAATGACCCACTCATCAGCGTGGGCCGATGCATTGAACTGATCTGTGCCGACTACATCGCCTCGTAAAGGAGCGCACGAATGGGATTCCTCATCGGACTGGCGGCGCGGCTGGGCCTCTACCGGGCGCCCACCGTGTTTTCGATCGTGAAGGGCTTGGCCAAGATCCAGCGCCAGCTGGACCGCCACGCCGCGCAGAAGCAGGCCCAGTACGACCACCTGACGGACCTGATCGAGCGCGTGGGCAATGCCCGGCATCACGCGTCCGAAGAGGCGGGGCGCGCGATCCGGATCAAGGGCAAGCTCGCCGAGCTTCTGGCCTAACCGTGAAACGCTTTGCCGACATCCCGGCGAGCGCCCTGGTGCGCGGCGCCGTGATCGTGGCGATCCCCGCCCTCGGGGAGCTCGTGCTCCACCGCGGCGAGGGGCTCAGCTGGTGGCTGCTCGCGTACGCGCTCCTCCAGGGGCTCTGCTCCTTGCAGGCGTTCATGGACCAGAGCTTGAGCGCGCCTCGGGTCACGAAGTGGAAACCGGCGTACCGAAACCTGAAGCCCGAGACCGGCCAGGCGGTTGACGCATGACGCTCTGTTTCGCCGGCGCCGGAACGATGCTGGTCGGGATCCTGGCCGGCTGGATGCTTGGACGGCGCTCGAGCGGCGTGCAGGTCCTCGTGCGGGATTGCCAGCAGCCATCCATTCGTTTCTCGGAACCGCTGTATGAGGATGCGTAATGGATTCGCTGCTCCGGGAGGACGAACTGCCGGGCGGAAATAAGCCCGATCGCCTGGTGGGCGACGAGCCAGCCGCCAAGCGCTACCGCACCATCGTGATTGACCCGCCGTGGCCGGGACCCGGCAAGGCATGGCGCCCCACGGGGCGCGATCACGAGTCGGTAATTCCATACGCGACGATGACGGGCATCCAGTGCGCGGCGCTGCGCGTGGGCGCGCTGGCCGCAGACGACGCACAGCTCTTCATCTGGTCGCCGTCGCGCAACCTGGGCGACGCGTACCTGCTGCTACAGACGTGGGATTTCCCGTACCGCGGCCTGTTCGCCTGGAAGAAACCGCTCGGCCTGGGGCTCGCGGTCCGGCACGAGCTCGAGTTTCTCGTTTGGGGTGCCAGGCCCGGAGCTCGGCGGCCTCGGCCGCGCAAGGTGCCGCGGCAGGTCCACGAGTGGCCGCGTGGCCGGCACAGCGTGAAACCCGCCGAGGCGTACGAGCTGATCGCTTCGCTCTCGCCGGCGCCGCGGATCGATCTGTTCGCGAGACAGCGCCGGCCAGGGTTTGACGGCTGGGGCAACCAGCTTGAAGGCGTGACACCCATTTGCAAGGAGACAGCCGCGTGAGAACTGTTTGGAAAGATGGCGCCTTCGGGGCATTCTGGGTCTTTGCGTTTTGCTTCGTCCTTTTCTCAATCGGCGTCCTTACGCGAACCGGTTGGGATCTTGGAGCGCTTCCGCCCGGGAGTTTCCAGATAGATGGGTGTGACTACGTTCATGCGCACGGCTCCGGTCTGGTGCACAAGGGGAACTGTTCGAACCCCGCGCACCGCGAGCCGGCCTACGTGACCCCGCTACCACTCTACCTGCCCGAGCCCGAGGAGCGCACGGATCCGGCCTGTCCGCCGGCAAGACCGCCGGGCATCCGGTGGCGCTGGAGCGAAGGGCATCCGAACGCCATGTTCCCGCACTGGGACCCGAAGGGCTGTCCACCGCAGATGGTTCCGAGCTACACGCCGCCGCCGTACCCCGGCTCGCCGGACGATGATGAGTTCCAGCGCAATCTGGACAACATGCGGCGGCAGATTGAGCCGGTCCCGATGCCCGATCCGCCGAGGGGCACATGATTCTCGGCATCACGCTCGGCGCGGTCCTCAAGCTGATGTTCGCCGCCTTCGTCGTGGGACTCGGCGCGGGCGGATTCCTGGCCGCGTGGATGGGGCGACGATGAACCGCATTCCCGACATCATCCTCGGCTGCATCCTCGGCTACTTGCTCGCCGGCTGGCGCCCGAAGGGGCCCACGTCGCCGCCGACCGTGCGCGTGCACCAGCTGCGCCGCATGTTCGGCCGCTTCATCGGCGCGGACGGCGGGACCGAGGAATTCGAGCTCTAAGAACTGCTGGTGGTTGCCCGAGGGCGACGCCGCGCGCCGGAGTTTGTCGTCAAGACGACTCCGGCGTTTTGTTTTACGGTCAGGGCATGCCCAGCGATTCACCTCAGGGCAGGATCCCACCCGAAGACCGGCGCCGCTGCGAGACTCTGATCCAGGCGAAGTGGCAGGAGGCCGAGCGGTCGCTGGCCGCGTACGTGCGCCAGGCATGGCGCGTTGTCGAGCCGACGCGCCAGTACGTGCACGGCTGGCACATCGACGCGATGTGCGAGCACCTCCAGGCCGTCACCGAAGGCCAGATCCTCCGGCTGCTGATCAACGTGCCCCCGCGCCATCAAAAATCGCTCACTGTCTCGGTCTTCTGGCCGAGCTGGGTGTGGGGCCCGCGCAACCTTCCCGGCTTCTGCTGGCTCTTCTCGTCCTACGCCGCGCAGCTCGCGAACCGCGACGCGATCAAGTGCCGCTGGGTGATCGAGTCCCCGTGGTACCAGGCCCGCTGGGGCGACCGGTTCCAGCTGGCGGGGGACCAAAACGCCATCCAGCGCTACACGAACACGTTGCGCGGTCACCGCATCGCGACCGGCGTGGGCGGGGCGAATACAGGAGAAGGCGGCGATTGCATTGCG
>JBGPMX010000612.1:0-3711 GCA_041487215.1 Planctomycetia bacterium
AAGACCGTCGAGACCATCGAGCCGCAGCCGGTCGAAAGTGCCGTCAAGAAGCTCAAAACGTTCGCGACGACCAAGTTCGACCAGAGCGTCGAGGTGGCGATTCGGCTCGGCGTCGATCCGAAGCAGGCGGACCAGGCGGTGCGCGGGTCCGTGAGCCTGCCGCATAACATCGGCAAGGCGGTGCGGGTCGCCGTGTTCGCCCAGGGGGATCGCGCCGAGGCGGCCAAGCAGGCCGGTGCCGACGTCGTCGGCGCCGACGACCTCGCGGAAAAGATCAAGGGCGGGTTCCTCGACTTCGACGTCTGCCTGGCGTCCACCGACATGATGAAAGTTGTCGGTCCGCTCGGCCGAGTGCTCGGGCCCAAGGGGCTCATGCCCACGCCCAAGACCGGCACCATGGTCGACATGAACACGGACATCGCGGTGGCGGTGCGCGAGTTCAAGGCGGGCAAAGTCGAGTTTCGCGCCGACGCCAGCGGGATCGTGCACGCCCTGGTCGGCAAGCTCAGCCTTCCCGAGGACAAACTGCGCGACAACATCGAGGCGTTCATCAACCACATACGAGCGGTCAAGCCGGCGGCGGTGAAGGGGCAGTACGTGCGGTCGATCACGCTCAGTGCAACGATGAGCCCGGGCGTGCCGATCCTGGCCGCGTGACACGGCCCGCGTCGGGCCCCGAGGCGAAAATCGTGCCACCGTCCCGGTTGAGGATTTGAATTCCGCGAGCCGCCACGTACAATAGACGGCTTCGCTTCCAACCCGCCCCGCCCGCAGCACGGGCCGCCCCTTTCCCGCGCGCGACACGCGCGTGCGGCGCAGGCCCCGAGAGCGAGGGAGAGACGATGAGCAAGCAGGTCACCAAACTGCTGTCGGACGACCTCCGGCAGTCTTTCGACGGGGTTCGGGACGTGGTGGTCCTGAGCCTGATGGGGCTCGACGGTATCCAGAACAACACGATGCGCCTGGCGCTGCGCCAGAAGAACATCTATCTGCGAGTGGTGAAGAACAGCCTGGCCAAGCGGGTGTTCGATGAGCTCGGGCTGGGTCCGGCCACGCAGTTTCTCGAAGGCCCCTCCGCCATCGCCTGGGGCGGCCCGACCATCGTCGAGCTGGCCAAGGAGATTACCGACTGGGCCGGCAAGCTGACCAAGATCGAAATCAAGGGGGGCGCGACCGGTGGCGTGGCCCTGTCCCGCGAACAGGTCCGGGCGCTCGCGGTGATGCCGTCGCGCGAGGAGTTGATCGGCCGCGTGGTCAACCTGGCGCTCGGCCCGGCGCGGCGCGTTGTGACGCTCGCGTGCGCGCCGGCCGCGCGGATCGTCGGCCAGCTGCGCAGCAAGGCCGAGGCGGAGCCGGCGGCGACCGGCGCGGCACCCGAGCCGGCGCAGGCCTGAGCAGGCCGGCCACGGATCTGCCGGGTGGGGTCGTGCCGGATGGATGCGGTCGCGTGGCCCCCCAAAAAAGCGCGCGTGGGTACAACGGAAGCTTCTCAGGGGCAAGAGGCGTTCGGCCGGTGGTTCACGAACGATCGGAGCACCACCCGAACGGTCAACGGTTTCCGATCGTTTCATGGTTACCCGCGTGCCGGTCGCCGTGGCTCAAAGCGGCGCTCGCCGGGTAGTGGGAAGCAATATGGGGGAATGATCGATGGCAGTAGCGGAAGCTCGTGAGTGGGCCGGAAAAATCAAGCAGCTTGGCGACAACATCGTCGGTCTGACCGTGCTCGAAGCGCAGGAGCTCGGTGACTACCTCGAGGACGTGCATGGGATCAAGGCGGCCGCGAGTGCAGTCATCGCCGGCCCGATGCTCGGCGCGGGCGCGGCAGCGGCCCCGCCCGAGGAGAAGACGGACTTCGACGTGGTGCTCGAGAACTTCGGCGGCAACAAGATTGCTGTGATCAAGGTGGTGCGTGCGGCGACGAGCCTGGGCCTCAAGGAGGCCAAGGACATGGTGGAGGGCGCGCCGAAGACCATCAAGGAAGGCCTACCCACGGCCGAGGCCGAGAAGCTCAAGAAGGAGCTTGAAGACGCCGGCGCTACAGTGTCACTCAAGTTGGATCGGTGCCGCCGCGCGGGCGTGCCGGGCGCGATCGCTCGCCGCGCTCCAGCGCCGCGCGCGGCATGGGCTGCGCTGCTCGGGCGTACCCGCGACCGGCCGGTTGCGCGCGACGCACCCGGCGAGCGCGGCTGCCCCGTGCGCGCGGCCCGCGGCCGCCGCACTCGGCCGCGCGACCCACGTGCCCAACCGCCGCGTTGGCGGCGGTGCCATCGAGCGCGCCACGGCCCGCCGCGTCCCGGATGGGACGCTCCCTTCACTCTCGTAAGGACGGCGAACATGCCTATTCTGTCGGAACGACGCATCACCGCTCCCGAACGCAAGTACTTCGGTCGCATCGGCGATGACTTCGCCGTGCCGAGCCTGACGGATATCCAGACCAAGTCGTATGAGGCGTTCCTCCAGGCGGACATGGCGCCCGAGAAGCGCAAGAAGGACCAGGGGCTCGAGAGCGTTCTGCGCGAGATCTTCCCGATCGAGAGCTACGACGGATCGCTCAAGCTCGATTTCCTCAAGTTCGACCTGGGCAAGCCGCGCTACGAGCCGGACGAGTGCCGCCAGTTGCGGCTCACCTACGGCCGGCCGTTCCGCGTCTGGCTGCGGCTCGACAAGGGCAACGAGTCGGTTGAGGAGGAGGTCTACCTGGGCGACATGCCGATCATGATCGGCGGCGGCGAGTTCATCATCAACGGCGCCGAGCGCGTCGTGGTCAGCCAGCTGCACCGTAGCCCCGGCGTCGACTTCGTGGTCGAGCTCGAGGCGAACGAAAAGCGGCTGCACTCCTGCCGCATCATCCCGGAGCGGGGCAGCTGGATCGAGCTCCAAGTCACTCGCAAGGACACGCTTTCCGTGCGCATCGATCAGAGCGGCAAGTTCTCGGCCATGACCCTGCTCCGCGCCATGGCCCCCGATTACTCGACCAACCAGGACATCCTCCGCGCGTTCTACTCGACCGAGGAGGTCTCGGTGCACGACGCACGGGCCCTGGTCAAGATCGAGGGCAAGGTGGCCAGCGGCGACGTCATCGACCAGAAGACCGGCGAGGTACTCGTCGCCAGCGGCCAGGCCATCTCCAAGACTCAGGCGGAGATCATCATCGCGAGCACGCTCAAGCAGATCGAGGTGATCAAGGAGGCCGGCGACCCGCTCGTGCTCAACTCGCTCGCCGAGGACCCGACGAGCACGCACGAGGAGGCGCTGCTCAAGATCTACCAGCGGCTCCGGCCGGGCAACCCGCCGCAGCTCGAGAAGGCGCGCGAACTGTTCCACGAGAAGTTCTTCGACACCAACCGCTACCGGCTCGGCCGCGTCGGCCGCTTCCGCATCAACCGCAAGTTCAGCCAGGACATCCCGGAAACGGAGATGACCCTGAGGGCCGAGGATTTTGTGCACTCGATCGAGTACCTCGTCAAGTTGCGCCGCGGCGAGGGGCAGATCGACGACATCGACCACCTGGGCAACCGGCGGCTCCGCACCATCGAGGAGCTGGCCTCCGAGGAGCTGCGCAAGGGCTTCCTCAAGCTGGCGCGCACCGTGCAGGAACGCATGAGCCTCAAGGACCAGCAGGACCTCTCGCCGCGCACGCTGGTGAACCCCAAGTCGATCTCGGCCGCCATCGAATACTTCTTCGGGCGCGGCGAGCTGTCGCAGGTGGTC
>JBGPMX010000613.1:0-3710 GCA_041487215.1 Planctomycetia bacterium
AGCACTGGCCAAGCGACGCGCGGGGCCGGAGCTGCCGGTCGGTGAGCAGGTCTCGGATGTTCGTCTGCGTGTGGCGGCGGGGCGGTGGCGGTCCGGTCATGGCTTGGCCCCGAGCCTTCGTACCGCCTCGACCACGTACTTGCCCAGGATATCGCTCTCAATGTTGACGCGCGCCCCCACCGGCTTGAAGCCCAGGGTGGTGTGTTCCAGCGTGTGCGGGATCAGCATGACCTGAAACCGCCCGGCCGCGACGCTCACCACCGTCAGGCTCACGCCGTCCACCGCCACCGAGCCTTGCGGGGCCATCGCGTCCGTGCACTCGGGAGCCCCCTCGAACGTGACGAACTCCCAAGCGCCGTCCCGGCGCCGCTCGCTGATGCGCGCCGTGCCGTCGACGTGCCCCTGTACGAAGTGCCCCCCCAGGCGGTCGCCGGCCCGCAGCGCGCGCTCGATGTTCACGCGATCGCCCGGCTCGAGCTCGCCAAGGTTCGTGCGCTCGAGCGTCTCGGGACCGGCGTCAAACGAGAGCACGCCGTCCTGGTGCGCGACCAGGGTGAGGCAGACGCCGTTGACGGCGATCGATTCGCCCCGCGCGAGCCCGTCGGCCCCGGCGACCGCAACGGCCAGGCGGCGCCCTGGACCGTCGCACGTCACGTGCCGCACCGTGCCGAGCTCTGCGATAATGCCGGTGAACATGGGATACCGGTCAACCGCCGCGTCCGGTAAGCGGTTCCTGACTCGGCTGGCGGTGGGCCACGATTCTCCAGGCCAGAGCGATCGGGCTGCCCAGCGCGAAGCCCCAGAAGACGAGCGGCACGAACAGCTCGCGCAGCAGGACGATGGCCACCACCGCGAACACGATCTTCACCAGGTGCGTGAATGGCTTGCGGCCGCGCAGCATCTGGTTGGTTACGTGCGGGTACGGCACGCGCGAGACCATGAGCACCGCGAGCGCCACGGTGGCCAGAGGCAGTCCAATGTCCAACGCCTGCTCGACGTGCCGCGCCTCGAGGTGGATCGTTCCGAGCAACCAGTCGAGCGGCGGGTCGCGCAGCTCGTGCCGCAAGAGCGCGGCCGAGGCGATCGCGCCTGCCGCGGCGGGGGACGGAAGCCCCTTGAATACCAGGTGCTTCTCGGCGCCGTGATCGTTCTCCACGTTGAAACGCGCCAGGCGCATCGCCGCGCACACGACGTACAGGACGGCGATCACCCAGAGCCCCTTGATCCACAGGCTGTTGGGCGTGTAGCGGTTTGAGTCCGCGCACAGCTTGAGCAGCAAAAACGCCGGGGCCACACCGAAGCTGATGCAATCGCACAGCGAATCGAGCTGCCCGCCGAAGTCGCTGGTCCAGCGCGTGAGCCGCGCCACCCGGCCGTCGAGCATGTCGAAGACCATGGCGGCCAGGATGAGCACGCCGCTGTACCAGAGCCACTGGATGGCGGTCGCGTCCAGGGAGTCGGAGCCGCGTGGGATCCGTGCTGCGAAAGTGATGGCGCCGAACCCGCACACGCCGTTGCCCAGCGTGAACAGCGTGGGAATGATGGCGATCTTTTTCACGGTTCTTATCCGGGATGGGAGCACACGAAGCCGTTTCGATCTGCCGGGGACCGACCCCGGCGCGCTACCGAGCCGGCGGGTCTTGGTACCGCGCCAGAACACTCGAGCCCCCCCGCACGCTCTGCTTCCGCTTCACCTCGAGACACAAGCGGTCCTCTCTGGGCAGATAGAGCTCCGTCCTGGAACCGAACTTGATCATGCCGTATCTCTGGCCCCGTTCCAGCCGCTCGCCCGGCCGTGCCGCGCACACGATCCGCCGCGCGATGGCACCGACAATCTGCTTGACCAGGAAGCGGCGGTAGGGGGGCGCGTCCTGCTCCAGCAGCATCGCCAGCTGCTCGTTGCCCGCGGTGCAGTCCGGCCGCATCGCGTTGCCGAAGCAACCGCGCCGGTAGCTGAGCTCGATCACCCGGCTCGCCTCCGGCGCGCGGTTCACGTGCACGTTGAAGACCGAGAGGAATATCCCCAGCTTCACGGCCGGCCCGCCCAGCGGCTCGCAGAACTCCAGCTCCTCGATGTCGTCCACCACGCCGTCGGCCGGCGCCACCACCGCCCCCCGCTCCTGCGGAATCACCCGCTCGGGGTCCCGGAAGAACGACACCACGAACAGGGCGAGAGCGAGCGGCAGCACCGCCGCGTACGGCAGAAGCCACGCGGTCGCCGCAGCCAGCAGCAGGAGAAAACCCGTGATCAGAATGAGCTCGGCGAGCCCCCAGCGCGCCAGACGCAACCGCCCCCGCCAGCGAAACCGATCGTGCTCGGGCTCGAACCAGAACCCGCACACGTTGCCAAAGAACTTGAGGTCGCGCGGATCGATGATGTCATGGGGGCATGCGGGGCAATCACCGTGCCGCAGTTGGTGCATCCGCGCCACATAGCGCGGCCGAAACCTGCGGAGCCATCGACGGCGCAGCCGTCCCCAGGCCAGCTCCAGCCGCATGATCAGGCCGCGTCCCGGCTGGGCGCAGTCCACCTCGGCGGGAAGAGGCCGCGGAATGAGCCGTTCGGATTGGACTTGGATGGTGGACACAAGAGTGCCGATGGGTCCAGCGGGGGAACGCTTCCGCAGCGAGTTTACCACAAATGGCCGCCCGGTTGGCAAAATCCGGTCGCGCGACTTAAGCGCATGCCCCTCCGCAGCCGATCTAGTGAAGATAGACCGCCCCGCGCACGAGGCTGTCCGCCTGCCGAGACGGAGCCGTCGGATTGCGCTACGCCGACCCGCCATCAGCTAGCACCACCCCCGATGCCGAGCCAAACCGCGCGAGATTCTGAATCGATCTGGTCTCTCATGATCTTCTGGTTCGTGGCGTTTACCGCCGCGGCGCTCTTCGCGGCGGTCCTCATCGCCCCGAAGTGGGAGGATCGCGAGCTGCTCGTCGCGCGCGCCGAGTCCCTCGCAGCGCAGTGCCGTGCGCTGAGCGATTCCAATCACCGGCTGCAACAGGTCATCGACGCGTTCAAGCACGACCCGAATTTCACGAGCGAGATGGCGCGCGCGGAGCTTGACTACACGGCCCCGGACGAGGAGCGGCTGCCCGACCCGCCGCGGGTGGAGCCGGGGCGCAGCGCACGCCAGCCGCCGCGCGCAGCCGACACCTGGGCGCCGCTGCTGCACCTGTTTGCCCGCGACAAGCTGGTCCGCAACATGGCGCTGAGCACCGCCGCCGTGTTCGCCGTGGTCGGGCTCGCGTTCTTGCATCCGCCGCACGAAAAAACGCCGCCCCGCCGCAAGTGGAAGCCACACGGCGCACGAACCAATCTCGGGCCGGACCCAAAAGAGACGGCTCTCACGGCTTCGGGACGTAGCATGGCGGCGGAGCCGAACGGTGCGGAGGCCGACCACGATCGCGCGGCGTACGAGGGATCGCGCGGCGAGACGCCGGTCGTCCCCGCGGGAGTCAAGCGTCTTCCGCTCTACGAGAGAAACCCGCACCTGCGCGAGTATTTCAAGGTCTCGCAGCGCGGCCCGTTCTAGGCCGTGTCCCGTTCATGACTTTCCCCATTCGCGGTCCGCTCGCCCCCGCGCTCACGGCTCATGCGGGGGAGAAGGTACAGCGGGTGGCAGGTTGTCATCCTGAGCCAAGCGAGGAACGAGCCAAGCGAAGGATCTCGGTGCGTCCGTAGGGCGCGGTCCCCTCGCCCCCGCGCC
>JBGPMX010000614.1:0-3707 GCA_041487215.1 Planctomycetia bacterium
GCGCCAGCTCGCCGACCGGGGGGACGGGCGGGCGGTTGGCCCGCACGCGGAACCACTGGGCTGCGCGCGCGAGCGCCGCCTTGACGCGCGGATCGTTGTCGTCGCTGATCGGGCCGCTAGCGGTCACGACCGCTGTCTGCGGGGCCGGGGCGGCGGGCTCGGCCTTCGCGGGCGCGGCAGGCGCGCTGCTGCTGCCGGCTTTGGGCGGGGGCGGGGCGACCGAGCGGCCGCTCTTGGGCGGCGGGGGCGGGGCCGTCTGTGCGACTGCCCAGCCGGCGGCGAGTGCCGCGCAGGCGAGTGCCACGGCGCAGACCGCGGGCGTTCGCACGCGCTGCGCCCTCCGGAGCGATCGCTCGGGAAGTGGCCGTCTCATGGCAAGATCGTCCATCGATGGGCACGCGCCGTCGAGGCACCGGTCAGGGACCGGGTCCCCACTGTCGTCGCACTGCTCCGACACGAGAAAATCCATCATAACCTGTTTTGGGCCGTCCGCCAGAGCATCAGATCTCCCACTCCTGGTAGAGCCGGGCGCGGAAATCCGCCCACTCCTGCCGCTTGCTCGCCTCCGCCTGCGTCATCTCCTCCGCCACCCAGCGGTCAAGCCGGCGCAGGCGGCTGCCCACGTTCAGCAGCACGTTGAGCGCGAGCTTGTACGCCGCAAGACTCTGACGGGCGAGCAGTCGATCGAAGCCCACCCGCTCGATGGATAGCACGCGGACGGCGGTCACGGTCCGCACCGTGACCACGTGCTCGCTGGCCTCGAAAAACGCCACGTCGCCGAAGGTGCAGGGCGGGATCAGAGTCGCCACGGGCGTGGCCTCGCCCGAGGCAATCAGCTCGACCGTCCCCTCGGCGAGCACGAACATGCTGCGCGCCGGTTCGCCGCGCGAGACGATCTCGAACCCCGGCCCGTACGTTTCCTCGACGGCGATCTCCATCATCGCCGCCCGGTCCGACGCGTCGAACCCGGAGAAGACGGGGGCTACATCCAACAGCGCATCGACCACGGCACTGGGCATAAACAACGCTCCTTCGACAGGCACGAGACGCGCGGAGCGGCGTCCGTCGCAGAGCCCGCAAAAGGGGTTAGGCACCGTTTGCGGGAACGGCCGTTCGGGTGCTTCGCCCAAACGGTACCTGACCCTCTTTGGCTCCGCCGCGCAGCGCTGTCGAGAAAGTTCGGGTCGGCCTTTTTCAGGGGTCCACGAGGCTTTGCTGTGCTGGGGGCATTCTGGCATGCCCGGCGCGCGATGGGAACCAAAACTTCTGGCCGCCCGCGCGGCCTGGCACGCCGCCGCCGCGCTGGCTGGGGGCGGAGCGGCGGTGGGACCGCAAAGCATGCCCCCGGCCATCTCTCAGGCGTTCGGGATCCCCACGCGGTCCCGCACGGCGCGGACCAGCGGCCCACTGGTCTGCCGCGCCCGCTCGGCCCCCCGCCGCAGCACCTCTTCGACGTAGTCCGGCTGGTCTGCGAGCTCGCGGCGGCGGCGGCGTGCTTCACCGAAGCGGTCCATGAACCTGGCCAGGACGGCCTTCTTCACCTCGCCGTAGCCCAGCGCGCCGGCCCGGAATCGCTCCGCCCACTCCTGCTGTTCGGCCGGGGTGCAGAAGAGCTTGAGGATCGCGTAGAGGTTGCTGGTGCTCGGGTCCTTGGGGTCGGCGACCGCCGCCGAGTCGGTGACGATGGACATGATCTGATCGCGCACCGCCTTGTCGCTGGCGAAAAGCTCGATCGTGTTGCCGTAGGACTTGGACATCTTGCGCCCGTCCCGGCCGGGCACCACCGCGACCGCCTCCTTGATGTAGGGCTCGGGGACCGTGATCAGCTCTCCGTAAATGTTGTTGAAACGCTGGGCGATGTCGCGCGTGACCTCGATGTGCTGTTTCTGGTCCTGGCCGACCGGCACCAGGTTGGCGCGCACGATGAGAATGTCCGCGGCCTGCAGCACGGGATAGGCGAACAGGCCGTGGTCCGCCGCGAGCCCCTGCTGCACCTTCTCCTTATAGGCGTGGCAGCGCTCGAGCAGCCCCATCGGCGTGATTGTGGACAGGATCCAGGCCAGCTCGCAGACCTCGGGGATGTCGCTCTGGCGGTAGATGCTCGCGCGCGCGGGATCGAGACCCAGCGCCAGGTAATCGGCCGCGGTGCTGCGCGTGAGCTCGAGCAATTGCTCGCGGCTGCGCAGCGAGGTCAGCGCGTGGTAGTTCGCCAGGAAGAAGTAGCACGGGTAGCCGCGCGCAATCAACTCGAGGTATTGCTGCACGGCGCCGAAATAGTTGCCCAGGTGCAGGTTGCCGGAGGGCTGAATGCCGGAGAGCACCACGAGCGAGGCGGCGGCTCCGGCCGGGCCATGCTGGTTGTCGACCGTTCTACTCATCGATCCGCAAATCTCAGAGCGCGAAGATCAGCGTACGCAGGAACCAGTGCGCCACCACATAGACGGGGGCGAGCAGGTGCGAGGTGGCGCCGGTGAACACCAGCAGGCCCACGATCAGGAACCCATAAGGTTCCAGACGCACGAGCGGAGCGGCCATCTCCGGAGAGAGCAGCCCCGCCAGGATGCGCGAGCCATCGAGCGGGGGAACCGGAATGAGGTTGAACCCGGCCAGGAGCAGGTTCACCACGACAAGCTGGACGAGCACCTGCAGCAGCGATTGGCCCAGCCCAGGATCGATCTTCGCCACGAAGAAGATGAGATTTCCCGCGAGCGCGAAGCCGACGGCGAGCAGGATATTCGAGACCGGACCGGCCCAGGCAACCCACATCATGTCACGCCGCGGATGGTTCAGATTGTAAGCCACGACCGGGACCGGTTTCGCGCCGCCGAAGATGGGCGCGTGCGCCATGTAGAGCACCAACGGCAGGACTAACGACATGAACGGGTCGATGTGCGGAAGAGGATTGAGCGTGATGCGCCCGAGCCGGAGCGCGGTGTCGTCTCCCAGCCAGTGCGCGACCAGCCCGTGCGCGCATTCGTGCACGACGATGCTGAAAAGAAAGCCGATGAAGACCAGGATGCCGATCGCGTGCGTCGTTTCGATCATGCGTGGAGCTGCTTGGGCCCGTACAGTCGAGGCGAAATTTCCCGCACAGCGTTCAGGATACTCGTCGCGCGCGGGGCGCACAACCCGACGGCGCAGCGGCCCCGGATAGGGTGCAAGCCGTACGAGGAGGGCTCACGCCGCGGACGGTGGCTGTTGTAGAGTAAGGGCATGGTGCGATGGCTCCGGAAACGACCCGGCACGGCGCTCGTCCTCGCGCTGCTCTTCGCCGGGCTCGCGTCCGGCGTCGCCGCGACGCGCTGGAACCGCTACCACCTGCCGTTTGAGTCGTCGGCGTGGCAGGCGGCACCGCGCGGGTCGCTCGACGACACCCGGCACCGCATGCTCCGCTCTCTGCTGCGCGAGCATCCGCTGCAGGGGATGACACGCGACCAGTTGATCGCGCTGCTCGGGCCGGGGAGCGACACCCCTCTCTTTGGCGATTACGACGTGCGCTACGAGCTCGGCAGCGAGTTCGGCCAGATCTCGCTCGATCGGCTCTGGCTGGTCATCCGCTGCGACGACGCGGGGCGGGTGCGTGAGTACCGCCTGTTAAAGGAGTAGGGCGTGCGCGTGGGGAGGCGCCGGGGGTCGAGGGATCGCGCGAAAGACTTCGGAAGCCTGTTGGTTCTGGTGCTGTGCGGATGCCGGAAGAAAAAAAGCCC
>JBGPMX010000615.1:0-3704 GCA_041487215.1 Planctomycetia bacterium
AGGCGGGCGTTCTCGGCCTCGGTGTTGTGCTGACCCGCTGCCACCGTGCGCGCAATCTGGTTGTAGAGACGCGGCGGCGTCCCCAGCCCCGGGCGGCCGTCGTAACCCCAGTACATGCCCACGATCGTCTGTTGCGGCGTGCGGAGCGAGGGGGTCGTAATGCCGTCCCCGCCGAGCGCAGCGACCTCGGCGTACGCCAGCGTGTACTCGCCGCTCGCCAGGAACGCCGCTCGCCCCTGGGGCGTGGCGTCATCCAGGCGGCGCGCCTCGAACTGGTCCACGCTCGTCACCGCAAAGGGCGTGACGTTCTCGGAGCCGGGTGCGTAGTACCCCTGACCGAGATGCAGGGGGTCGGCCGTGTGGAAGCCCGGCAGGCCGTTGGACACGTAAGGCGGATCGTTGATCGACGAGGCCCCGTCCCCGGCGCGTGCCAGCAGGATCTGGTTGGCCACGAACGCGCCCGCTGCTCGGCCGCGGTCTTCGCGCGCGCCGTCGGGGATGCGCCCCAAAGTGTTTGCCAGTGCCGCATCGAAGGCCGCCTGCTGGCCGGGGAAGAGAGCGGTGAGCGTGTCGTGCGCCGCCTGGGCGACCGCTGCGTCGCTGTCGGCGTTCGCTGATGCGGCGGCCGTCACCAGGTAGGGATCGCCGATGTGTTCGATCGAGTTGTACGCGTCATACATGGCCGCGCTGGTGATCGCGAAGGCACGGGCCGTCAGGACGGGCCCGCCCTGTTCGGGGCTGGTCCGCGCGTGGTCCTGCGCGTTCGCCTCGAGCATCACCGCGTTCCACTCGAGGATCACGTCCGCGGGCCGGCCGAGCGGTGCCGCGGACAGGAGCCGCCGGTCTTCGAGCAGGTCCAGCTCGAGCCGCCGCGCCGGCCGGCGTGGGGTGCGGCCGAGCCGGTGCTTGCGCTGGGCGCGCTCGGGACACGGGACGCGTTGCCACCAGGCATGTCTCATGGAGCACCTCATGGAGCGATGCAAAAACTTGAAGCCTGCCCGCCCCGCGCGGCGCCGGATTCGATCGGAGACGATTCTCGGAACGCGCTCGCCGATGACGGCCAGGAACGATGGCCCGAAAGGCGGTAACATCCTATTCGAGAACGCCGGGACTTCAACCACCATCTGCTCGACCGACGCCTTTTGCTGGGACAGCCGCCGATCGGGTGGTGAACCTGCCTCGGCCGTGCCTTGCTTGGCTCCGGATGACAAGTTGGCGGTTGGGTCAGGACCGGCGGTCCCAGGGGGCCCAGAGCGTGGGCGGGTTCGCATAGCGACGCATCTTCAGACGCAGCGACGCACCGGCGCCGGGCGCCAGTTGCACCGTTAGGAACGGCCGGTCGATGGTCTTGCTTGTGTCGGCCCAGTCCAGCGTCGTGAACTGGTGCTCGCCGTAGCCCCCCGCCTGGATCGTCACCGTGCGCGGCTCGGTTTGGTTCAGGTTGACGAGCCGCACCGCCACCTCGTCGGCCGTCATGTGTTCCACAAGCGCCGCGACATCTTCCGGCACGCCGGCGCGGCGCGCGATCGGATCGAAGTAGCGCAGGCGGCAGTGCAGCACGGTCCCGTGGTTGCCCGGCGGCAGCCCGCCCAGCATGAGTTCGATGAGCGACCGCACGCTCGCCGGGTTGTAGCCGAGCGTATCGTCGGACAGCCGGGTGTCCGGTGTCGTCGTGTCCCGCCGCATGGCCTCGACCTTCTGGCGAACCAGAGCGAGGTCGCCGCGCAGCGCGTTGACCGGGTAGTTCGCGTTCGTGCCGTCGAGGAAGGCGATCCAGCGGCTGCCGTTCAGGCGCGCCCGGTCCGGCTCTTGCATCGACCAGTAGTACATCTCGAGCGCGCCCTGCGCGTACTTGTCGGGCGTGTAGTCGTACCAGCCGTCGTCGCCGTGCATGTGCGGGTACAGGGTGCGTCCGTCGGCGGTCTTGGCGTGGGCGTTGACCGCATCGATCTGGCGGCGCCAGGCGTCGACGTAGCCCATGTCACCGGTCAGGAGCAGGGCGTTGCCGAAACCGGCCAGGCCCAGGGCGTGTGTGTTGCGGTTCACCGGCTTCTGCGCGGCGGGGTCCCACACAGTGAAGCCCCAGCCGTAGACGCCGCCGTACCACTTGCCGCCGCACGCGCCGCCGATCGTGCCGTCCAGCCCGATGTTGGTCGGGATGATGCCGCCGTTTGCGGCCATGCGCTCGCGCCATGCGTCCACGTACTCGATCACCCAGTCGCGGTACTTTGGCTCGTGCGTGAGCATGTAGGCGTTGGTCGCGAGCACGGTGGCCCGGAGGTTCTGCGGGTGGTCGCCGATGATGTCGTTGTAGTCCTTGAAATGTTCGAGCATTTGCTCGTAGCTGTTTTCGCCGTGCCCGAGGCGGAACCGTCCCTCGATCGCGATCGGGTCGCCCGCCCAGTCGAGTGCGGTGGCTTTGCGCAGCAGCGGGCCGCGGCTGCCGTTGAACAGGCTGCGGATGATCTTGTGTGCCGGATCGTAGTTCGGCGCGCCGGGGTCTTCGTTCATGTAGAACCCGGCATAGCGCCGCACGCGCTGCTGGAACTTGACGTTGCCGGGGTCGGACAGGCCTTGCAGGTTGAAGACCGTGAGCCCCTCGCCGTTGTGCAGCCAGTCGAACATGACCGGAAACTCTTTGTAGTACATGCCGTCGCGCGCGAACTCGACGTCTTTGGTCCTGGCTGCGGTGTACTGCCGCAGGTGCCCCTCCCAGCCTTTCTTGTACAGTTCGAGGATCACGCCGGGCGCGCCGAGCGCGTGCAGGATCGGCCAGTCGGTGAGGTTCTCGATAGCGTCGTCGGGTCCGTCATCGCCGCCCCAGCGCTCCACGCATTCGAGGTGGCCGCGGTCGTCGAAGTAGCGAGCGAAGAACTCACGGCAGGCGGCCGTGTTGGCGCGGATGAGCGCCCGCTCGAGCAGCGCCCATTCAGGCGGCGACACCGGCGTGTCGATCGAGAGGGCCGGCTGCGGTGCCGGTGGGACGGCTGCAAGAACGAGGGCGAGGAACGGGGGACAGAGGAAGCTCATGGTAGGCCTCGCTGGTTGTTGTTGCGTCGCGGACCGGACGGCGAGGCGTCTATTGTTGGCCGGCATGGGCGCGGAGTCCAGCGCCAGCATGGCTCCCGACCCTTCCTGTGCAGATGGAAGCCTGACACGCAAGCGAAGGAGCCCAAACGACTTTCCTTCGCTTGCGCGTCAGGCTTCCCTGTGACGCTGTGTGGCCGAATGCTCAGGCAACTGAATCATCCGCGCTAGACCGCCCGTCTTCACCTGCTTGCGCAAGCGGAACAATCGATTTCACCCGCAGCACGTGCCTCAATTCTTGGCTCCGCGGCTTTCCTTCGTTCGAGCGCGTCAGAAAATTGAAAGCGATTTGTACCCACGGGGGATGCTCGGCGCGCGAGGCGTCGTTGTTCGCGTAACGCCGGGGTGAGGGACAGGCCGTCGCGGGGGGCCGCGTGCGGCGCAAGGCGAATCCTTTGGACAAGGGGGCGGATCATGAGACTGCGTCGAATCGTGGTTGTGTTCGCAGTGGCGGCCGGCGCCTGCCTGGCACCGGCACAGCGGAGCGAGGCGGCTCTATTCAGCTGCCTGCGCCGCCTGTTTCATCCCTGTGACCGCTGTGCCACACCGTGCGCGAGTTATCCCGAGCCTGTAATCAGCGAGGGTTCTTACTTGAGCCCCTGCGCGACCGGCTGCGC
>JBGPMX010000616.1:0-3702 GCA_041487215.1 Planctomycetia bacterium
GCCCCGACTCCACATTGTTGGCCAGGATGCAGCGCTGATCGGGCGTGACGAACAGTGCGACCTGTCCGGCATCGCGCGCCACGCCTGCGCTCGAATCTCCCCCGGCGGTGAACCACGCGAAGCTATCCTGCCGGGTGAACAGCACGGCGTCGTAGCCGTTGTCCTCGAGAAACTCGGCGACGCGCTGCTGCTTGATCGCCACGTCCTGGCTGCGCGGCGAGGCGTGCACGTCGCCGGCCGGCGCGGCGTCGCCGGCCTCGTGGAGAGTGAAATCGTCCCCGGAGGGGGCGTCGGAACGCAGGGGTTGACTCACGCTGCCTCCCGGATCAGATCCGACCGGCCCGGCCCCACAAGGCTCGTCGTTACCAGCTGAAAGCGGCTGTGCCGGGTTCCGAGTAAGGGATCATCAGACGGGCATTGCCCACGGAGAAAGGTGTTGACGTTCTATTATACAAGGCGTTTGGGCACGCTACCATCGTGGCCAGACCGGACGCTGATCCTCACACCGTTGAAACGGCCAGAAATGGAGCCACTGCGAGGCGCGTTGCGCGCGCAGGCTCGGGGGCTGTTTCGTCGATTCGCCGCCCGACCAAGCCAGGCACCTCGCTCGCAGTGGCTCCATTTCGTAGGTCAAATGTGCAAGTTATTTTTTTACGGGCCCTGGGCCGACGTGGCAGCCCCTCCGGTCAGATGCCCAGGCTGGCCAGGGTGTCGATCAGTCGCTGCGCAAACAGCGTGGCCATCGGTGCCTCGGACTCGGCGCGCGCGGCGGCTTCTTCGATGGATTCGAGCAGCCCGTGTTCGCGGCCGGGGCCGAGCGTGCGCACGAGCCGCCGCGCGGCGGCGCCCAGCGGCTCGGTATCGCTCGGCGCGTTCGGTTCCAGCCGCGCGCTGAGTTCCTCGAGCAGGCTGGCGAGCGCCTCCCGCGCCGCTGGGTCGAGATCCAAGACGTCGCGCGCGAGGTACGCCAGTTCCTTGAGGATCGTGCGGACCTGAACGATCTGCTCGGATTCCTCGGCCATGGCCTTGCTGTCTCCAGTTCCCTGGTCGCTGACCGCGGCGATCGCTGCGCCGCGTTCCATGACGATCCTCTCACGAACCGGGTGTGAGAACAAGCACGGGCGGGCAGGGGCTCGCTGCCACGCTACGGGACGAACGGGCGCGCTGTTTTTATTGGTGTGGCGGCCGGCCCTGTGATAGAAGATGCGCCGTCTGTGCGACAACCATGCGGTTCTTTGCGAAAGGGGAAACAGCCGTGGCGAAAGAGCTACGCGTCGGGATGGTTGGCTACGCGTTCATGGGCAAGGCGCACAGCAATGGCTACATCAAGGCGCCGATCTTCTTCCCCGAGATCGCGGCGAAACCGCTGATGCAGACCATCTGCGGGCGGGACGAGGCCAAGGTCAAGGCCGCAGCGGCGCAGTATGGCTGGAAGAGCTTCGAGACCGACTGGAAGAAGCTCGTGGCCCGGCCGGACATCGACCTGGTGGACGTGAGCACGCCGAACAACTCGCACGCCGAAATTACGATCGCCGCCGCCCGCGCCGGCAAACACGTGTTCTGCGAGAAACCGCTGGCCATGAATCTGGCGCAGGCCAAGGAGATGCGCGACGCCTGCAACCAGGCCAAGGTCAAGCACATGGTCGCGTTCAACTACCGCCGCGTGCCGGCGATCGCGTACGCCAAGCAGCTGATCGACCAGGGCAAGATCGGCACGATCTACCACATGCGCGCGGTCTACCTCCAGGACTGGATCCTGGACCCGAACTTCCCGATCGTCTGGCGGTTGGACGCGCGCACGGCCGGATCCGGCGCGCTTGGCGACCTGGGCGCGCACATCCTCGACCTGGCCCACTTCCTTGTCGGCGAGATCCGGGCGGTCAGCGCGACCACCGCGACGTTCATCAAGGAGCGCAAGGAGCTGGCCGGCGTCACCGCCGGTCTGGGCGCCGCCGCCGGAAAGGACAAGGCGGTCGTCACCGTGGACGACGCCTTCCTGGCCATCGCCGAGTTCAAGAACGGGGCGCTCGGGACCTTCGAGGCCACCCGGTTCGCCAACGGCCGCAAGAACTACAACTCCTTCGAAATCAACGGCTCGAAGGGATCGATCGCCTTCAACCTCGAACGGATGAACAATCTCCAGTACCTGTCGAGCGAGGATGAGCCGGGCGTGCAGGGGTATCGCGATATCCTGATCACCAACGGCGCGGCCCATCCCTACGTCGGGCACTGGTGGCCGGGCGGCCACATCATCGGCTGGGAGCACAGCCACATCCACCAGATCGCCGACCTGTGCGACGCGATCGGTAAGGGGCAGATGCCCAGCCCATCGTTTCAGGACGGGTGCAAGAACCAGGCCGTGCTCGAGGCGATCGAGCAGAGCGCACGGTCGCGGCACTGGGAAGAGGTGCCGGCGGTGTGAAACTTTCGCCGCGACGCACGACTCGATATACAATCACTACCGGCCTTTCCCATCCCACGGTGCTCGGCATAGCCGACGCAGGAGGAGAACCGATGTTGCGCAAAGTGACTCATCAGAGTGCGGTCTGGATGCTGGCGGGCCTCGCCCTCGGCCTGGGGCTCCCCCTCTTCCTGGGTGGCCAGCCGAGCTTCGCGACCTCGAGCGACCACAGCGACGAGTTCGTGATCGCCACCGGGCTGATCAACCAGGATCTCGAAGCCGTCTACCTGCTCGACTTCACGACTGGGCGGCTCATGGGCACCGTGCTGAACAACCAGACCGGGAAGTTCCAGGAGTTCTCGATGCGCGAGCTGGCTCAGGATTTTGGGCTGGCGGCGCGTGCCAAGCCGAAGTTCGCCATGGTGACCGGGTTGTTCCAAAACGCGCGCTCCGCTGCCGGCGTGCCGGTGAACCACGTCGTCTATGTCGCCGAGATGAAGTCGGGCCGGATGATCGCTTACTACATGCCGCTGCTCGGCCAGACCGCGCGCGGCACCGCCGTGCAACCGATCCAGCCGGTTGATATGGTGCAGTTTCGCCAGGGGGGCAATCTGCGCCAGCAGTGAAGCACGTGCGAGCGTGCGAGCGTACAAGCGCACGCTTACACGTCTTTGCGCGGCGGCTCGCGGACCGCGAGCACCGGGATGGACACGGCGTGGCGAATGGTATCGATCGTCTGGCCGAATAGGCGGTCGGCCCAGAAGCCGTGGCCGTGGGCGCCCAGAACCATGAAATCGATCTTCTCGTCGCGGATCGCTTTCACGAGCTCGGCGGGCGGGCTGCCGAAGCGCAGCACGCCGCGCGCCGCCACGCCGCGGCTGCGCAGCGCCTCGGCCAGCTGGTCCACGTAGGCGGCGTCCGACCGGCTTTCGGTGTCCGCCGTTTCGCGTCCGTACCACTGGCCCCCCACGCCCTCCACGACGTGCAGCAGGACCAGCTCGGCCTTGTGATGGCGCGCCAGCTCGACCGCGTGCTGGAGAGTCGTGGTGTCGGCCGGATCGTTCTCGATAGCGACTCCGATCCGCTGATACGCCGGCAGCGCGATCGCGTCGGCCACATCGCGTGCTTGCGCCCGCGCGGCGGGCCCCACCGCGGCGGGCCGCAGCCGGTGCACGAAGAGCGGGAAGACGACCAGCCACACCAGCAGGCCGGTGCAGCCGAGCGCCACCGGCACCACCGTGAGCTGGACCCAGAGCGGTGAATGCCCCGCGTCGCGCAGCGCCGCCGTCCACTCCTGGAGC
>JBGPMX010000617.1:0-3686 GCA_041487215.1 Planctomycetia bacterium
GGCGTGGCGATCGCGCTGGTTCTGCGCGCAACACGCACGCGTCCGCCGGCGCACCCACCGGACGCGGCGACGCCCGTCGCTGCCGCTTCGGCGGCCGCCGCTGCACCGAACGGCCCGGAGCTCTATGCGAACTACTGCGCCGCCTGCCACGGCGATACGGGGGACGGCAACGGGCCGGCGGCGCGATTCCTCTATCCGCGGCCACGCAATTTTCGCGACGCCAAGTTCCGGCTCGTCAGCAGCGTGAACCGGGTGCCGTGCGACGATGACCTCATGCGAGTGATTGAGCGCGGCATGCCGGGATCGGCCATGTTCCCGTTCGCGCACCTGCCCGAACCCGAACGCCGCACCCTGGTGGCGCACGTGCGACACCTCACGCGCACGGGCGTGGAGCAGCGCCTGCGCCAGGGCGCGGAAGAACTCGGCGACGTTGTCGATGCCGTGGAGCTCGCGCGCGACGTGGATCTCGTGGCCAAACCCGGCGCCGCGATCGAGCCGCCTTCCGTGTGGCCCGATGTCGCGACGGAGTCGGCCGCGCACGGACGCGCCCTCTACCTCAAGCAGTGTGCCGCCTGCCACGGCGAAACCGGCAAGGGGGATGGGGTGCAGGACCAGCGCGATGACGACGGCACCCCCACCCGCCCGCGCGATTACACGCGCGGCATCTTCAAGGGGGGCCGCGATCGCGCGCAGCTCTACGCGCGCATCGTCCTGGGTATGCCCGGCACCCCCATGCCGTCCTCATCCAACTTTCAGCCGGACGAGATCGCGGACCTGATCTATTACATCCAGTCCCTGTCCCCGCCGGACGCCCAGGCGGCCGTCGAGCACAAACGCAGCCGGCTGGTCGCCCGCGCGCTGGGCAACTCGATGCCCGACGAGATCCCGGACGCGGCGTGGGATTCCGCCGAGCCGGTGCCGATCGTCGTCAGCCCGCTGTGGTGGCGCGCCTTCGAGGATTTCGATCTGCGCGTCCAGGCGGTGCACGACGCATCGTCGATTGCCATCCGCCTCAGCTGGCGCGACCCGACGTGCGACCAGCGCTCGGTCCGGCCTCAAGACTTTAAGGACATGGTGGCGGTCCAGCTCTTCGCGGGGGAACGCGAGCCCTTCCTGGGCATGGGGGCGTCCGGCGGATCCGTGGACGTCTGGGTCTGGGAGGCCGACCGGCAGGCGGACCTTGTCGCGTATGCCGATGTCGACACGGCCTACCCCAACATGGCCGTCGACCTCTACCCGTTCGAGCAGCCGGCGGACGGCCCGCGCGCGCACGCGACCGAGCGGCAGCCGAAGCAGTTCCTGACCGCGTGGGCGGTGGGGAACCTGCGGTCGGACCCCGAGCGGCGTGGGGCAGCGAGCGCGCTCCAGGCCAAGGGGTTCGGCAGCCTGTCCATGCGGCCGCGCCCGTCGCAGTCCGTGACGAGCGCGGGGCACTGGAGCGACGGCCGGTGGACCGTCGTGCTCCGCCGGCCGCTGGCCCCGCCGGATGGCTCCGGCATCCGGCTCGCCCCCGGCGACAAGGTGTCCATCGCCTTCGCGGTATGGGACGGATCGGCCGGAGACCGCAACGGCCAGAAGCTGGTTTCGATCTGGCACGATCTGGTGGTGGAGTAGTCCGGTCGGCGCACGCTGCGACGATCCGGACGGCGGAGCGGTGTTTCGGCCTTGAAACATGATAAGCCCTGGCCAGGAGCCTGACGATGAACCGTCGCGAGTTTCTCAAGTCCGCGCTGGCTGTTGGCGGCGCCGGCATCCTTGCACCGCGGCTCGCCGCGTTCGACGTGATCAGCGTGCAGAATCCGCTCGGCGTTTATCCGTCGCGCGACTGGGAGCAGGTTTATCGCGATCAGTATCGTTACGACTCGAGCTTCACCTGGGTCTGTGCGCCCAACGACACGCACATGTGCCGGCTGCGCGCGTTCGTCCGCAACGGCATCATGCTGCGTAGCGAGCAGAACTACGACCACGACCGCTGCGGCGACCTGTACGGCAACAAGGCGACCAAAGCGTGGAACCCGCGCGGCTGCCCAAAGGGATACACCATGCACCGCCGCGTGTACGGGCCGTACCGGCTGAAGGGACCGGTGCTGCGCAAGGGCTGGAAGGAGTGGGCGGACGCCGGCTTTCCCTCGCTGTCCGATGACCCGGCGCTGCGCACGCACTATCGCTTCGACGACCGCGGCAACGACACCTTCGTGCGCGTCTCGTGGGACGACGCGTACCGCTACGTCGCCGCCGGACTGGAAGCGATCGCGCGCAGCTACAGCGGCGAAGACGGCAAGCACCGGCTCGAGAAGGACGGCTACGACGCGATCATGGTCGATCAGGTGCAGGGGGCGGGGACGCGGACCATCAAGGTCGGCTCGAACCTGCCGATCCACGGCGTGGTTGGCAAGTTCGGCATCTATCGCCTGGCCAACCTGATGGGGCTGCTGGATCACCACGTGCGCGGCGTTCCACCTGAAGCGGCCCGAGGGGCTCGCGACTGGAACGAGTACACCTGGCGCGGCGATCAGGCCCCGGGGCACCCCTACGTCCACGGGCTGCAGACATCCGACATGGACATGAACGACCTGCGGTTCTCCAAGCTCGTCATCCAGGTCGGCAAGAACCTGATCGAGAACAAGATGCCGGAATCCCACTGGCTCAGCGAGGTGATGGAGCGCGGCGGCACCCTGGTCGATATCGCCCCGGAGTACAACTGCCCGGGCACGAAATCGAATTACTGGATCGGCGTGCGGCCGGGCCTGTCCGACACCGCCGTGTTCCTGGGGATCACGAAGATCCTCATGGACGAGGGCTGGTACGACGCCGAGTTCGTCCGCCGTTTCACGGACTTCCCCCTGCTGGTGCGCACGGACACGCTGCGCCGGCTGCGCCCGGACGAGGTGATGGCCGGCTACCAGCCGAAAGACCTGCGGGGCGGGCCGTCGTACAGCATTCAGGGGCTGACCGACGAGCAGCGCCAGAAGATCGGTGACTTCACGGTGTGGGACCCCGACGCGAGCACCGTCGTGCCCATCGCACGTGACGACGTGGGGCTGCACATGCCGGTGCAGGCGGCGCTCGAGGGAACGTTCCAAGTCAAACTGCTCGACGGCACGCAGGTCGAGGTGATGCCGGTGTTCGAGATGTACAAGCGACATCTCGTGGATTACGACCTCGAGACCGTCGAGCAGATCTCGGGAGCGCCCGCCGCGCTCGTGCGCCGGCTGGCCGAGGACATCTGGAAAACGACGCGAGCCGGCCAGCCAGTGGCGATCCACCTCGGCGAGGGGGTGAACCACTACTTCCACGCCACGCTGCACAACCGCGCCACCTACCTGCCGATGATGCTCACGGGCAACGTGGGCAAGCACGGCGCGGGCGTGTTCACGTGGGCCGGGAACTACAAGGGCGCGCTGCTCCAGGCGTCCGCATGGACCGGGCCCGGTGCGGCGTCGTACACGCACGAGGACCCGTTCCACCCGGTGCTCGACGAGTCCGCCCGGATCACGCACGAGCACGTCCGGCACCTCAGCGACGGCGAGGACCCGTCGTACTGGGCGTGCGGCGAGAAGGTGCTGGCCGTGGACACGCCGCAGGGCCGCAGGGTGTTCACGGGGCGAACTCACCTGCCCACCCCGACCAAGGCCATCTGGTACAACAACGCGAATTTCCTGAACCAGGCCAAATGGATCTACAAC
>JBGPMX010000618.1:0-3681 GCA_041487215.1 Planctomycetia bacterium
ACAGTACGGAGCCGTAGTACCCGACGGTCGCGGGCGTGGCGGCGATCCCCGATTTCGGGAGGAGCTCGGTCAGCGCGGGGACGAGCACGAGGGCATAGATGAACGAGTCCATGCCGTCGAGCGCCCAGCCGGCCCACGCGGCCCAAAAGCCGCGGACCTGGTTGGACGTCAGGCGGGCATCAGCGGCCACCGGCGCGCTCGCGGATCGCTTCGAGTGCCAGTCGCTCCGAACCGTGCGGATCGTTGACGGCCTTACACTCGCGATCGAACACCAGCGTCGCCCGATCGGCCGCCGTAAACGGCTTCCAGGCCGGCAGCACGGCGGTGTCAGACGGCACGGCACGCGGCGGGTGCGCGCGTTGCTGGCGGCGGAATTCCGGCAGATCGATCCGCTCGTCGAACCCGTGCCGCGACGGCCCGTTGAAGTGCATCTTGCCGAGCGCGGCCGTCTCGTAGCCGGCTCGCTTGAGATGCTCGGCCAGCGTCGTCTGGTCGTCGCCCAGCCGGGTTGGCAAGAGCGTGACGCCGACGCTGTGCGGCAGCTTACCGGTCAAAAACGACTGCCGAGAAGCGGTGCAGACCGGCGCATTGCAGTACGCGCGCGTGAAGAGCGTGCCTTGAGCGGCCAGCCGATCGATGTTGGGCGTATGCACCGCGCTGTTGCCGTAGCACCCGGCCACGTACGCGGCGTGGTCGTCGGCCACAATCACGAGCACGTTGGGCCGTGCCGGCGCGGCGGCCAGGAGACCGAGTGCGAACAGGACACAGCAAGTGCGCAGCGTCATCGATCCCCCCGACGTTTTCGTTGTGAGTAACGGTTGCTCATCGCGTGGCCAGGCGATGCCTGCTTGCTCCCCCGATCGGTTCCACGGGGCGCCGCGGCCCATCGCGGTCTGTTCCGTACCTCGACCCGGCTTTATTATGGCGTCTTCCGTTGCGATTCGGTTGCCCTAAACGGGTAGGTTCGGCGGCCGGTCGTGGCGACTTGGTCAGGATTTGATGCCTCTGGCTCACGCTCTCTGGCTTTTTGCCGCCGCGGCGCTGGGCGGCGCGATGAACGCGATCGCCGGCGGCGGCACGCTGGTCACGTTTCCCTCGCTGCTGGCGCTGGGGGCCGATCCCCGCGTGGCGAACGCCACCAGCACGGTCGCGCTCTGGCCCGGATCGCTGGGATCCATGTGGGGGTACCGGCGCGAGCTGCAGGCGAGCGAGCCGTGGACGTTCTGGCTGGCCGTTCCAAGCGTACTCGGGGGCGCGGCCGGCGCGATGCTGCTGCTCCGGACCCCCTCCACGACCTTCGCGTTCCTCGTCCCGTACCTCATCCTCTTCGCAACCTTCCTGTTCATGATCAACGAGCCGATCAGCCGCCTACTGCGCGAACGTGACACGAGCCGCCCGCCCGGTCGGGTCGGGATGGCCGCTGTGATCCTGTTCCAGACGCTGGTCGCGGTGTACGGCGGGTACTTCGGGGCGGGCATCGGCATCCTCATGCTTTCCGCGCTCAGCCTGCTGGGGATCGGCGACATCCACCGCATGAACGGGCTCAAAACGCTGTTCGCCACGTGCATCAACGGTACGGCTGCGGCCCTGTTCGTCTATTCCCGCGCGGTCAACTGGTCGCAGGCGGCGCTGATGATCGTCGCCTCCGTTCTGGGCGGTTACCTGGGGGCCCGGTTTGCGCGGCGGCTCGGCGCTCGCGTCGTGCGTTCCATGGTCATCGCTATCGGCGGCACGATCGCCGGCGTGATGTTGTACAAGCAACTGGGTGGCTGAGGCCTGGTCCGGGTGGCTTCGCACAGGCCCCGGCACCCTCTGCAGTAGCGCCCGAGACGATCGCCGCCGCCAAGCGCCCGTGTCCTCAGCACGATCCGAGTTCTCGGGTCGCGCAAACCCGAAAACCGGCCGTTTCGGCATCTTCTTCCCAGGGCGCCCGGTTGCTGCGGCAAATCCGTCTGGCAAGAACCGGCATCCTAAGCTAGTTTGAGCCGGACGGAAACCAGGGCATGGTTCGAGGGGACACGCACGGACGCAGGCACGCCACATAACCGCCAGCAACCTGACGCCTGTCGTCACCCGCCGCGTTTGGCTTGGCGCGCCCCTGCTTCGGAACGGCTGCGCCCAACCGGGAGACATCGTTTATGAATGTCCATCGCGTCGCCTGCCTCACGCTCGTCGCCCTGCTGATCGGCTTGGGACCGGCATCGGCCCAAAACACGACGACGTACGAGCAGCTCTTCGACAAGACCAGCCACGATTTCGGCTACGTGCAGCGTGGCCGCGTGATGGTTCCCTTCAAGATCACCAACAAGTTCGCGCAGCGTTTGCACATTGCCAGCGCCGTGCCGTCCTGCCGCGTCTGCACGGTGGCGAAGATCGAGAACGACACCCTCGCGCCCGGCGAATCGACCACGCTGGAGGCAGGTTTCGATACCACTCTATTCACGGGGCCGCGCAGCGTATCGGTGACCATCACGTTCGATCAGCCGTCCTACGCACAGGTTCGTCTGCAGCTGGTCTGCAACGCGCGCACGGACATCGTCATCGTGCCCGGTGATATCTCGTTCGGAACGGTCAAGCGTGGCGTGGCCGAGAGCAAGACGATGACGATCGAGTACGCGGGCAAGTCCGACTGGCACCTTGCGTTGCGGCCGGGCGCTAACTCGTGGCTCGATCTGAAGCTGGAAGAGAAGCATCGCGGCGACGGCAAGGTGGGCTACGAGCTGAGTGCCGCGCTCAAGCCCGATGCCCCGCCGGGCCTGCTCCGCGAACGCGTGGTGCTCGATGTGGACGACGCCTACAACAAGACGCTCGAAGTGGCCGTGCAGGGCACGATTCAGGCCGACGTATTCCTCTCGCCGTCTGCTCTCAGCTTCGGCACGATCCATGGGAGTGCGGCGGCCGCGAAAAACGTACTCGTGCGCGGGGCGCCGGGGGTCCGGCCGTTCAAGCTCGTCTCGATCGAGGCATCGGAGGGGCCGTTCGAGATCGAAGTCCCCGAAGACACTCGGCCGTTCCACGTGCTTAAGGTCGGGCTCAAGGCGGGCCAGCCCAAAGGGCCCGTGAGCCAGCGGTTCGACATCAAGACGGACGTGGACTCGGAGCCGGTTCGGCTGACCGTTACTGCCAACCTTGCCGATTAGTCCCGCTTCCAACTTTCGGCGCGGGTCTCCGGACCCCGCCGCTCGTTCTTCCCAACTTTCGGCGCGGGTCTCCGGACCTCGCCGCTCGTTCGACCGAAGGTCTCTCATCTTACGGGGCCGATCGCTTCCGGTGGCCGGCCGCCGCGCGTTCCCGCAACTTCCGCCGTAGCGGCTCGATGACCGCGGCCGGCACGAACTTGGCGAGTTCGTCGGCGCCTACGTCGCGCGCGATCTGACGGATCAGCGTCGCCGAGATGTGCGACACCGACTCGGAAGCCGGCAGGAACAGGCACTCGACGCCCGGCTCCAGCACGCGATTCGTGCGTGCCATCGTCAGCTCGTAGTCCATGTCGGCCGGGCTGCGCAGGCCGCGCAGGATTACCCGCGCCCCGCGCTCGCGCGCGAAACGCACTGCCAGCCCGTCGAACGGCTCCACCGTGACCCCCGCCAGCCCGCGCACGCTGGCCGCCACCAGCTCGACCCGCTCGTGCGGCGAGAACAGCGACGCCTTGTCCGGGTTGATTCCCACCGCAACGATCAC
>JBGPMX010000619.1:0-3680 GCA_041487215.1 Planctomycetia bacterium
CCCGATGCTGCCGGTCGTCGAACCGGAGGGCCGGATCACCGCGACGCAGGTCGTGCTCTACAGCGGCGTGCTCGTGCCGGTGAGCCTGCTGCCCGCCGTCGCCGGCCTGGCGGGCCCGGTCTACCTGGTGTCGGCCGCCGGGCTGGGCATCGGGTTCCTGGCGCTCGCGCTCGGCTTCGCGCATTCGCGCAACCTGCCGGCCGCACGCCGCCTGTTCCTCGGATCGGTCGTCTACCTGCCGCTCCTCTGGACGGCGATGTTGTTGAACCACGGGTGAGGGGCGATGTGCACGAGATGCTGATCGGCGTGGCAAACCCGAACGAGCGGTGCGAGGTGAGCGCTGCGCGCAGCCTGGCTGTCGAGGTGGCCGGCCTCGGTCACCGGTACGGCGAGCGGCAGGCCCTCTCCGACGTCAGTTTCGCCGTGCCCCCTGGCGAGATCTTCGGGCTGCTCGGCCCGAACGGCGGCGGCAAGACTACCCTCTTCCGAATCCTCTCGACGTCGCTCGTCCCATCGGGCGGGCGGGCGCTCGTCTTCGGGCTCGACGTGGTCCGTGACGCGGCCGCGGTGCGGCGGCAGATCGGCGTCGTCTTTCAGGCGCCGAGCCTGGACAAGAAGCTCACGGCCGCCGAGAACCTCTGGCACCACGGCCACCTCTACGGGCTCAGCGGCCGGGCGCTGCGAGACCAGAGCACCGCTATGCTCGCGCGCGTCGGCCTTGCGGACCGGGCGCGCGAGCGGGTCGAGCGGCTCTCCGGGGGGCAGCAGCGCCGGGTCGAGATCGCGCAGGGGCTGCTGCATCGCCCGCGCTTGCTCATCCTGGATGAGCCGAGCACGGGGCTGGACCCGGGCGCCCGCCGCGACCTCTGGGATTACCTGCTCGCGGTGCGGCAGGAGTCGGGCATCACGGTCGTGCTCACCACCCACCTCATGGACGAGGCAGAGCGGTGCGATCGGCTGGCGATCCTGCACCAGGGCAGCCTGGTCGCGCTCGACGCACCGCGCGCGCTCACGCAGGAACTCGGCGGCGAGGTGGTGTACCTGGACACCGACCAGCCGGAGCAACTCGCCGAGCGCGTGCGCAGCCGGCTCGGCTGTGCGGCCGAGGCGCTGGAAGGGTCGGTGCGGGTCGAGCACGAGCGGGCGCACGAGCTGGTCGCGGATCTGTTCCGAGCCTTCCCGGACGCGATCCGGTCGGTGACGCTCCGCCGCCCCTCGCTCGAGGACGTCTTTATCCGGCGCACCGGGCACCGTTTCTGGAACGACCCAGAGAAACCGGCACAGGACCGATGAGCCGGACTCAGTGGAACGACGAGGGCCGAGGTAGGAATGCATGAAGACGCCCGAATGCCGCGAGTGTGGCGCGGTCGTTTAACCGCAAGCCGAAGGCGTGCGCGTGGGGAACAGGGCTGGCCGGAGACAACGCGCACGCCTTCGGCTTGCGGTTAAACGAACTTCTCTGTCGTCCTTCGAGCTTTGGCATTCGGTATTCTTACATGAGGCATGCCATGTCTGCCGCTCTGCCGAACCCCGGTGTTTTGCTCCCCGTCGCGAGTCTGTGGTGGCGCGAGGTGGTGCGGTTCTATCGCCAGCCGAGCCGTGTCATCGGCGGGCTCGCCTCGCCCGTGCTGTTCTGGATCCTCATCGGCGCCGGGCTCGGCAATTCCTTCCGTTATCCCGTAGCCGGGCAGGAGATGAATTACCTGGAGTACTTCTTCCCCGGCACGCTCACGCTCATCATGCTCTTCACCGGCATTTTCTCGACCGTTTCGGTGATCGAGGATCGGCGCGAGGGGTTCTTACAGGCGGTGCTGGTGGCGCCGATCTCGCGGACCAGCATTGTGCTGGCCAAGATCCTGGGCGGTACAACGCTGGCCGCACTCCAGGGGGTGCTGTTCCTGGCGGCGCTGCCCGCGCTCGGCCTCTTGCCAACGCCGGCGGGTCTGGCGCTCACGCTGGTGGTGATGGCCGTGCTCGCGTTCGGACTGACTGGGCTGGGGTTCCTGGTGGCGTGGCCCATGGAATCCACCCAGGGGTTCCACTCGATCATGAACCTGTTCCTGATCCCGCTCTGGCTGCTTTCAGGCGCGCTCTTTCCGCCCGGGGGCGCGTCGGCGTGGCTGCGTTGGATCATGCGGCTCAACCCACTGACGTACGGCGTGCGGGCGCTGCGCGACGCGCTGTACTGGGGCCGGTCGGGGACGCCCGCCGCGGGGGAACTGGCGGTTTCATTGGCGGTGACGCTCGCGTTCGCCGCGTGCACGTTCTTGCTTTCGATCGCCATGGTCCATCGGCGGATTCGGAGTGTCTCATGAGCAAGCCCCAAGAATCGCCGGCGGCTGCGCCCGCCGTCCCAGCGGGTGTCCGGCGTCCCGCGCTGGAACGGGCTCTGGTCGGCCTGCTGCTGGTGGTGCTGAGCGGGCTTGGGGCGGCCGGGATCTGGGCGGCGCGTGCCACCCTACAGGGCAGACGGACGCAACCGCCGCCTGCTTCCGGCGTGCTCGTCATGTCCGACGCCGCAGCCCGCACCGTGCCCGATTTCTCGCTGGTCGACCAGCAGGGCCGGGCCGTCACGCGCGACGATCTCAAGGGGCAAGTCTGGGTAGCTGACTTTTTCTTTACCCACTGCCCCGCGCAGTGCCCGATGATGACCGAACGTATGGCGAAGCTCCAGCGCGTCCTCCCCCAGGGTGCCCCGGTGAAGCTCGTGTCGATCACGGTCGATCCCGAGCAGGATTCGCCCGAAGTGCTGGCGGAGTACGCCAAGAAGTACGGCGCCGAGGAGGGTCGCTGGATTTTCCTCACCGGGGACAAGCAGGCAATCATCCGGCTGGCGAACGAGGGATTCCTCTTGCCGGCCGGCGACAACCCCAACGATCACAGCCTACGTCTCACGCTGGTCGATCGCTCGGGACGCATCCGGGGCTACTACGACAGCAGCGACGACCGATCGGTCGCCGAGCTCCAGCGGCGGCTGAAAGAGCTCGCGGCAGCCGAGTGAAGGCGGACACCAGGTGATCGACATCCGAACGCTGCCGGCGATCAACGCCGCGCTGAACGGGACCAGCGCCGTGCTGCTCGTCATCGGCTTTGTTCTCATCCGACGCAGGCGAGTCCGCGCGCACCTGAGCGTCATGGCGGCCGCGTTTGTCACCTCGACGCTCTTCCTCGCTTCCTATGTGATCTATCACCTCCACAAGTTCCATGTGCCGTTCGAAGGCCAGGGCTGGATTCGGCCGGTGTATTTCGCGGTGCTGATCTCGCACGTGTTGCTGGCGATGGTCATTCTGCCGCTGGCGCTGGTGGTGCTCTACCGCGCGGTCCGCGGCCAGTTCGATCGGCATCGCTGGATCGCGCGCATCACGCTGCCGCTCTGGCTCTACGTATCGGTCACCGGCGTGGTCGTGTACTGGATGCTGTACCGGCTGTAAAGCGCGCCTCACCCCGTTCCCTCTCCCCACGCTCGCTCCCGGGATCTATGAGAGAAGCGAAGAGCGTTGAGAGTTGAAGGTTGAGCGCTGAGCGTCCTACTGTTGGGCGCGGGCCTTCCGACAGTCTTCCGACCCCCGCCACGCCGTGACCAACAGGTCTCGCGCTCGCCATCGGCCCCTCACCACCCCCGGGTTCACCGCCCCTCACCCCCGACCCCTCTCCCCACGCTCGCTCCGGTGATCTATGAG
>JBGPMX010000620.1:0-3676 GCA_041487215.1 Planctomycetia bacterium
CTACTACAATAACTCGGTTCAGGTCTGGAACGTGGGAGCCAGCCAGGCCGTCGAGCTCAAGGGGCACGACAACTGGGTGTCCGCGGTCGCCTGGTCCCCGGCTGGGCCAATGCTGGCGTCGGCCGGGTTCGACAAGAAGATCCTGCTCTGGGAGCTGCCGACCAAGAAGCCGACCCGCGTGATCGAAGGGGGAAACGTGGCTCCGGCCGGCCAGCCCGCAGTGACCGACAAGCACACGGATTGGATCCGCGCGCTCGCCTTCACGCCGGATGGCAAACTGCTGCTTTCGGCGGGGGATGACAAGGCGATCCTGGTGTGGGACGTCGAGACGGGCAAGCTCGTGCGGCGGCTCGACGGCAGCACGAACTGGGTGACCGCGCTGGCGGTGAGTGCCGACGGGAAGCTGCTCGCCTCGGGGGGCTACGATCGCGTGATCCGCCTCTGGGACCTGGCGACCGGGGCGGCCGTGAAGAGCATCCCGACGAACAACCAGATTGTCCTGGCGCTCGCCTGGAGCCCGGATGGAAAGCTTCTCGCGTCGGGCGGCGCCCCGGATCACCGCGTGCACATCTGGGACGCCGTCGGCGGGACCGAGCTTCGTTCGCTGGCCGGTCACTCGGATGATGTGATCGGGGTGGCATTTCATCCCTCGGGAAAGTTTCTCGCCTCGTCGAGCAGTGACAAGACGGTGCGGCTCTGGAGCGTCGCGGACGGCAAGGAGATGAAGAACCTGACCGGGCACACCCAGGGCGTCTACGGGTTGGCGTTCACCGACGACGGGGCGGCCCTGGCGACCGGCGGCGCGGACGAGACCGTCCGGCTCTGGGATCTCACCCCGGCCCCTGCCGCGGCCGCGCCCCCGGTCGCGAGCGGCTCGTCCCCTTAGGCCGCTGGCGCGAACCCCTTTTCCCGCCCAAGTGTCGCCCGGATCCGGCGCTTCTTTCCGCGTCTTGCGCGCGCCGGGCCTGTCCCGGGTTCCCCCTTAAGGTGGCTGTGGCGGACTCTCTCGACGCCAGTCCGGGCGCTCGCTGTATCCATCCGGGACCCCCTTGGCCCCGCCCCCCTGTTTTATCCAACCGCCGCTCTTTCTGATTCGAGCCCTCGCCTGGCTCCAACGCCCCTCTCCCGCGCATCCGCCGGTGGCGGCGATCGGCCTCCGGACCGGCTGCCACGGGCCGCATAATTATTAGATTTACGAATTAAGTTATCTATTGCTATTAGAAAAACTGATGATTATTCTGTGGCGATGCAGTTTGAATCGCTCAAGCTTTTCTGCGACGTGGCGCGGCATCGCAGCTTCTCCCAGGCGGCACAGGCGAACCGGGTATCGCAGTCGGCGGTCAGCCAGGTGGTGCTGCAGCTCGAGAAGCGGCTGGGCGTGAAGCTGATCGACCGCTCGACCCGGCCGCTCCAGCTTACCGGCGAGGGGAAGCTCTACTACGACGGCTGTCGGGGGCTGGTCGAGCAGTACATGGAGGTCGAGGCGGCGGTGCGTAAGGCTCAGACCCCGCTGGGGCCCACCGTGCAAGTCGCGGCGATCTACTCGGTCGGGCTCGGCAACATGAGCCAGTACGTGGAGCGGTTCGCGGTCGAGCACCCGGACGTCGAGGTCCACATCGAGTACCTGCACCCGGACCGGGTGTACGAGCGGGTGCGCAACGGGACGGCGGACTTCGGGCTGGTCTCCTTCCCGCGCAAGGACCGCGATCTGACGGCGGTCGCCTGGCGCGAGGAGGAGATGGTACTGGCGTGCTGGCCTGGCCATCCGCTGGCGCCGCATCGCTCGGTGCGGCCCGCGCAGCTGGCCGGCGAGAAGTACGTCGGCTTCGACCGCGACCTGGTGATCCGGCGCAAGGTCGACCGGTTTCTGCGCGATCACGGCGTCGAGGTGGAGATCGTTCTGGAATTCGACAACATCGAGAACATCAAGAAGGCGATCGAGATTTCGGCGGGGCTGGCGCTCTTGCCCCGGCCGACGCTCGAGCCGGAGATCCGGTCGGGCACGCTGGCGGCGGTGCCGCTGGCGGAGGCGAGCAGGCTGGTTCGCCCGCTGGGGATCATCCGTCGCCGGAACCAGAAGGTGAGCGGCACGGCGTCGCGTTTCATGGAGCTGCTGCTGCAGGCCGACGAGCCGCCGCCGCGCGGCAGCGCGTCGGGCGTTTTTGCGAGCGGCACGCGGCCGCGCGCGTGGCACAACGGATCAGCCCGTGGCCCGAACGGCGCGGCACGGCATCCCTGAAGGACAGTGTGACATGGCGCACTCGAGCAATTGCTCTCGGCAGGGGCTGTACGACCCGGCGCACGAACACGACGCCTGCGGCGTCGGCTTCGTGGTGGACCTCAAGGGGCGTGCCTCGCACGATATCGTGCAGAAGGCCATCCAGGTGCTGCTCAGCCTGCAGCACCGCGGCGCATGCGGCTGCGAGAAGAACACGGGGGACGGAGCGGGAATCCTGGTCCAGATGCCGCACTGCTTTCTCGAGCAGGAGTGCGACAAGCTGGGCATCCGGCTGCCCGCGTATGGATCGTACGGCGTCGGCATGGTGTTCCTGCCCACCGACCAGGACAGCCGCCGGCAGTGCGAGCGGCTCTTCGAGGAGGCGGTACGTGCCGAGGGGCAGCACGTGCTCGGCTGGCGCAGCGTGCCGACCGACGACCGCCCGATCGGCCCCAGTGCCCGCGCGGTCGAGCCCGTCGTGCGGCAGATCTTCATCGGGCGCAGCGGCACGATCAGCGACGACCTCGCGTTCGAACGCAAGCTCTATTGCATCCGGCGCCGCGTCGAACGCTGGGTCAAGGAGTCGGAGCTACCCGGCCGGTCCATGTTCTACGTGCCGAGCCTCTCGTACAAAACGCTCATCTACAAGGGGATGCTGAATTCAGACCAGATCACCACCTTCTACCCGGACATCGTGCACCCGGCCATGGCCAGCGCGCTGGCCATGGTCCATTCCCGGTTCAGCACCAACACCTTCCCGAACTGGGCGCGCGCGCACCCGTACCGCTACCTGGCGCACAACGGCGAGATCAACACGCTGCGCGGCAACATCAACTGGATGCACGCGCGCGAGAGCCTCTTCGATTCCGCCCTGTTCGGGGGGGACATCGAGAAGATCCTGCCGGTGATCGACACCGACGGCAGCGATTCCGCCATGTTCGACAATGCCCTGGAGATGCTCACCCTCACGGGGCGCTCGCTGCCGCACGCGGTGATGATGATGATTCCCGAGCCGTGGAGCGGGCACGAGTCGATGAGCCCGGAGAAGCGGGCGTTTTACGAGTACCACGCGTGCCTGATGGAGCCGTGGGACGGGCCGGCATCGATCGCGTTCACCGACGGCCTGCGCATCGGCGCGGTGCTCGACCGCAACGGGCTGCGCCCCTCGCGCTACTACGTCACCAAGGATGACCTGGTCGTGATGGCGTCCGAGGTCGGCGTGCTCGACATTCCGCCCGAACGGGTGCTGCACAAGGGACGGTTGCAGCCCGGCCGCATGTTCCTGGTTGACCTCGAGCAAGGGCGGATCATCGCCGACGAAGAGCTGAAAATGCAGATTGCCCAGGAACAGCCCTATGCCGAATGGCTCCAGGGCAACTTGACGAGCCTGGAAGAACTGCCCGAGGCGCCGGCCCCGCATGAACCCGATCACGAAACGGTCCTGCAACGCCAACAGGC